>JANMWP010000366.1:0-4797 GCA_031394065.1 Chitinophagaceae bacterium | reverse complement strand
AGCCGTTTTTTTAGGTTTGGCTTCCTCATTACCATTCCATGATTCCGGAGCACCATCAATATCATCTCCTAAAATTCTTTTGCCAAGGGTTTTAAATTCCAGCTCTTCAAAAATTTCTTTTAAAGCCGGCTTGTTCATTTCTTTTATTAAAAAATTCTCTTCATGAAATTCAACGGGCACATTCAGAATGATGGTGGCTAATTTTTTGCTCATCATCGCCATCTCTTTTCCGGCCCTTACTTTTTCTCCGATTGAGCCTTTTATATTATCGGCGTTGTCTAAAATATTTTCAAGTGTACCGTATTCTTTTAAGAGTTTGGCAGCAGTTTTTTCACCAATACCTTTTATACCGGGGATATTATCCACCGCATCGCCCATCAACCCAAGCATATCAATAACCTGGTCCACATTGGCGATATCCCATTTTTCGCAAACTTCCTTTGGCCCCATTATTTCAAACTTGCCGCCCTGGTATGGCGGTTTGTAAATTTTTATATTTTCAGAAACCAGTTGTCCGTAATCCTTATCGGGTGTAACCATATACACTTCGTATCCTTCTTTTTCTGCCATCTTTGCCAAGGCTCCAATTACATCATCGGCCTCATAACCATCAATGGCAATTACAGGGATATTAAGGCCTTCAATAATTCTTTTAATATCCGGCACCGCCGATAAAATATCTTCAGGAGTTTCCTGGCGGTTGGCTTTGTAATCGGCAAAGTCGGTATGGCGTTCGGTCGGTGCATGTGTATCAAAACATACGGCCATGTGCGTAGGGTTTTGATTTTTTATAAGTTCGATAATGGTATTGGTAAAACCAAACTGTGCGTTGGTATTACGTCCCTTACTGGTAATACGTGGATTGCGGATGAGTGCATAATAGGCACGGAAGACCAATGCAAATGCATCTAACAGAAATAATTTTTTTGGCATGCCATAAAAGTAAAACAATTGTTGATACCAATCGTCAGGGTTGCCAACCTTTAAAAAGTTCGTTTCAATTTATAAATCGCTTTATGAAGGTTGGCAACCCTTTTAAAACTTAAAAGCCGCTCCTGGCGGGAACAGCTTTCTAAGTTCATTAAACTCAAATAAACAAAACTAACTTTCTTTATAATCATAAGCTGGTTATCTGCAACCAACCCGATGAAGGATTTTCGGTATTTTGAAAACTGAGACCTGAATTGGTAATACTGGCAATGGTCCAATAATTATTCAGTTTAGCTAAAGCAGGATCTTTAGTATTTAAACTGATGGTCAATTTTTTTGAAATATCATCTTCGGCCCAACTGCCTGTTATTATTTCTCTATTTTTATAGGCAACGATTTTTCCGGTTGGCTCAAAAATCAAAGTGTAACCGTCAAATGCGGTTGTTTTATCGTTTTGCGAATCTATAAATAAACTTACTTTCCAGGTTCCGATGGTAACATGTGGGGTTGCAGAAACAGCCGAAGTGTATTCATTAATTCCGGTACAGGCGGCAAAATAGAGGATTACCGAACACTTAATGGCAAATAGAAGAATTGGCTTTTTCATTTTATCAGGGGTATTGGTTCCTGTATAACTGAAAAAAGGATCAAATTATTGTGTAAGTGGGCTTAAAATCAGAACCGGGTTTCAAAATAAACCGGTAACATGGCCCTCCAGGTTGGCCAATCATGCTTCCACTCTTCGCCCCAAACATCCAGTTCGTAATTAATTCCTTTGCTGTAAAGTAAACCCGCAAAGGCTTTGGAGGCATTGGGATCTTCGTAGGCACCGCTGCCGGTTAAAATATGAAGGTGGTGGCTTTTACGTATCTGCTCTAATATATTGTGATCTTCCAGGTTTTGGATATAATGCATGGGACTGTTTAAATACACCTGGTCATCAAAATAACCATCGGTATATTCTGTAAGGTCATATACGCCACTCATGGCAATTACACCATTAATCAGATCGGGACGTTTTAAAAACAGGTTCATACTGTGCAAAGCACCAAAAGAAGCGCCACAGGTTATGATTTCTGTTTCGTTTGAGGTATTGTTTTTAATGAAAGGGATTACTTCGTTGTAAACATATTCGTTAAACTGGTTTTGGCGGATGGCTTTGTGAGCGCCTTCCATTTCCTTATTAAGCCAGCTTTCATTATTAATACTGTTTATTGAAAACACTTTTATTTTGCCGCCATTGATATACGGGGCAAGGGTTTCCATCATTTGAAACCTTTCATACTCCAGGTAATCAGCTGCTGCTGTAGGTACAAATAAAATAGCAGTGCCATAATCGCCGTACGTAACAATGGGCATATCTGTTTGCAGGGCAGGACTGAACCAGCTGTTTAATTCTTTTTTCATGGCGGCAAAACTAATTAATTATTTTTAAACTGAATTACTCCAGTACTCCCTCCTTAATCTCAATCCATAATTCCCTGTAGCAACTTGCTGCATAGCTGCTATTGGCAAACTCCATAATGGGTGCTTTGTGTATGCCCATTTTTTCTACATCGCTTAAATAAGGTATATAATTCTGGAAGAAGCGTTTGTCTTTGTAAAGCTCTTCCATGATCTCGTTGTGCAGGTTTTTACGCAGGTCGGTCATGGTGAAAAAGCACATCATTTTACTGATGTCTAAAGATTTTTCTTTAAAATAATCCTTAACCATATTGTATGTGCGGATAGAAAGCGTGGTGGGTATAACCGGCATCAGTACTATATCTGCGGCGTTAAAAATATTTTCGCTTAATGCACTAAAGCCGGGGGGACAGTCAATGAAAACAAAATCATATTCTTTATCCAGCTGTTTCAAAATTGCCTTCAAACGGTTTTTGTTTCCTTTCATTTCGTCCTGCATAATTTCAAAACTTTTGCTGCTGTTATCGGCGGGTATCACATCCAGCAATTCAAAATCGGTACTCAGGATGGCATTTTCCAGATCGGCATCTTTGGTAACAAGTTTTTTAATACCAGGATGAATTTTTGGTTTTGCCTTGTAATAAAAGGAAGACGAACCCTGGGGGTCAATATCCCATAAAAGGGTTTTATAACCATCGGCTGCAGCCAGGTAAGCAAAATTTACGCAGCTGGCCGTTTTACCAACGCCGCCTTTCAGGTTGTAGAGTGCTATTGTAGTCATAAAAATGTTGATTTTATTATTAAGGGAGGGTTAAGATAGTAAATAATTTCAAAGAATTATGTAACTTTTACAAAAAGAGTATTATGAAAATTCCTCCGCAATACAACCGGCTGATGCCTTATATGATAATACCCGATGCTGCCGCTTTCATTGTTTTTATGAAAGAAGTATTTGGTGCTGAAGAGCAGATTTTGGTACCCCGCAGCGAAGGCGTTATTATGCATGGCGAGTTACGCATTGGCGATGCGGTGGTTATGTTTGCCGATGTTACGCCCGAATTTGAGGCCAGACCCGCCGGTATTTTTATTTATGTAGATAGTGTGGAAGACACCTACAAAAAAGCGATGTCAGCCGGTGCGGTATCAGTTATGGAGCCTATGAAACAGCCTTATGGCTTTACCTGTGGTTTTAAAGATATGTTTGGTAATGATTGGTGGCCAACGGAGAGTTAATTATTTTGCTTTCATATCTTCCAGTTCCTTCTGCATGCGGAACATTTCATCCCTTAGCCGGGCGGCTTCCATAAAGTCCATATTCTTGCCTGCTTTGGTCATATCTTTTTTTGTTGTGGCAATGGCTTTTTCCAGTTGTGGTATGGTGGCATAAACTGCTTGGTCTTCTGCAGCAACATTTACCAGTTCACCATCGGGTGCCAATGAGTAAGGGTTTGATGGGTCGTAACCTTTTACATCAAGCACCGAGCCCTGTGCAAAAATCTGCTCTGTACTTTTTATAATAGTTGTAGGTGTGATGTTGTGTTCAATGTTAAAGGCAACCTGTTTTTCCCTGCGCCGGTTGGTTTCATCAATGGTGCGTTGCATACTGTCGGTCATCTTATCAGCATAAAAAATAACCAATCCATCCACATTACGGGCAGCACGGCCTGCGGTTTGTGTAAGGCTTTTTTCATTGCGTAAAAAACCTTCCTTATCTGCATCTAAAATTGCTACCAGCGAAACTTCTGGTAAATCCAACCCTTCTCTTAATAAATTTACCCCAACCAACACATCAATAATTCCCAGGCGAAGTTCCCGAAGTATTTCTATTCTTTCCAGTGTGTCCACTTCGCTGTGTATGTATTTGCATTTTATATCAATACGATGCAGGTATTTCGTCATTTCTTCAGCCATGCGTTTTGTTAACGTAGTAACCAAAACCCGGTCGCCTTTTTTAATACGCTTATCAATTTCATCAAGCAGGTCATCAATCTGGTTGATGGATGGGCGCACTTCAATTGGCGGGTCTAATAAACCCGTTGGCCTTACCACCTGCTCAATAACCACGCCTTCGCATTTTTCAAGTTCGTATTTGCTGGGTGTTGCCGAAACAAAAATGGTTTGGTTCAGTAATGATTCAAATTCATGAAAATTCAACGGCCGGTTGTCTAATGCCGATGGCAGACGAAAACCATAATCAACCAACACCAGTTTTCGGCTTCTGTCGCCGCCATACATGCCACTCACCTGTGGTACGGTTTGGTGGCTCTCATCAATAAAGCACAAAAAATCTTTAGGAAAATAATCAAGCAAACAGAACGGCCTTGTTCCCGGTTTTCTTCTATCGAAAAAACGGGAGTAGTTTTCAATACCATTGCAATACCCCAGCTCACGAATCATTTCCAGGTCGTAATTCACACGCTCACTCACCCGCTGTGCTTCAATATATTTTCCGCTGTTTTTATA
>JANMWP010000347.1:0-4837 GCA_031394065.1 Chitinophagaceae bacterium | reverse complement strand
CTCAAGGGTAATTATACCGTTAATGCCAGGGTTGTGGGTTCTTTATGCGGTGGTTTTACCAGTGTTACTGTTGAAGAACCTACACCTGTTACAGGAAGTACAGTTACTACTGATGCATCCTGTGCCAATAATGATGGAACTATTGACATTACTGCCGGAGGCGGTACACCTGGATACGAGTATTCGATTGATAGCGTTGTAAACTACCAGCCCGGTAATGTGTTTTTAAATTTACCGGTTGGCAATTACAATAATATTAAAGTAAGAGATGCTTATGGTTGTGTAACATCAACAACAGCAACCATTGTGTTAAACGATACCATGCGCCTTGAACTTGGCCCCGACAGTACCATTTGTTTTGGAAGTAAAATCACTTTAATACCACAAACCAACGCACTTACCGATACTTTTAAATGGACGCCCCCTGCAACTTTAAATTTTGATACAGCAAGAACACCCATTGCTTCTCCTACCGATACCACAAAATATTATCTTACTGCCAAATGGGGCATTTGCCAGCGTAAAGATTCAATTACCGTAAAAGTTTTACACAAACCGGTTGCCTATGCCGGCAAGGATACCACCGTTTGTTATAAAACAAATGCCACTTTATATGGCAGTGCCAGCAATTTATCGGGCACGGTAAATTATGCCTGGAGCCCGCCGGATTCATTAAACACACCCAATGCTGCAACCTCCATTGTAAGGCTGGATACAACCAGGCAATTTACTTTAACGGTAACTGATAATTATGGTTGCAATTTTTCTGTAACCGATAGTGTGATCATTTTTATGCAGCCACCTTTGGTTGCATTTGCAGGTAATGATACCAATGCTATTTATGGCAGGCCACATCAAATGCTGGCTACCGGTCGAAATGCTGTTGATTTTGTTTGGAGTCCGGTCGGACCATTGTTCAATCCTTTTGTTGCAAATCCTTTGGCAATTTTGTATAACGATACTTATTTTCATGTGCATATTACAGATGCCATTGGTTGTACTGATGATGATGATATATTTATTAAAGTATATGAAGGGCCGGCCTATTATTTGCCCAATGCTTTTACGCCTAATGGCGATGGATTGAATGATGTTTTTCTTCCGGTACCTGTTGGTATCCGCAGCACAGATTACTTCCGTGTATTTGACCGCTATGGTGCAAAAATGTATGAAACCAGGCAATGGATGCAGGGCTGGGATGGCACATTAAAAGGTAAACCGGCTTCTGCAGGCACTTATGTGTGGATGATAAAAGGAATTGATACAAACGGCAGTGTGGTAGAAATGAAAGGAACGGTGATTTTATTGAGATAAAAGAAGTCAAAAGTTAAAAGTCAAAATTAAAAAGTCAAAAAAAAACAGAACATGCGGGTTCAAACTTTTGATTTTTTACTTTTGACTTTTTAATTACTCATCCTCCCGTTTCTGCATCCAGCACTGAAATAGTTTTTGTATAAAATGAAAATGCTTCTTCCGGCGAAGCGCCAATACAAACCATTCCCATTTTTCCAAACTGCGATAAGGCACCAATCATGTGAAACATAACTCCTTTTTGAGTAGCTCCGTCAAAATGTAAACCATGAAACATGGCAATGTCAATCAGGTCATGTGGAGTAAGGCCTTTATAGGTATTGCGCTGCACATTATCTGATGCATAATAATAAAGTTGCTGCCCGTTGGCTGTTTTAAAAACACCCGTTTTTTCATCATACTGTCCATTGGTTAAAAACTGCAGCATTAAAAAAGGATGGGTAGTACCTCCCTTGCGCAGGTTTATTTCAATGGCATAATGCTTCCATCCGTCATCTTCCTTTACCGAAATAAAATCAATACTAAACCTTCCCAAAACACCTTCTTTATTCAGCACTTCGGCAATTGCTTTTCCCATCGTTGAAATTTCAGTGCGATAAGCTGAATCAGCCGGAAAATGTGCTCCAACAAATATCTGTTCATTTTCGCCTGTTAAAACCTGGTCGTGCGTTGAAATAATATCTACTTCACCCCTTGGGTTTATCCTGCATTGTACCGATGGAGAAGTTTTTATATCGCCTTCTATAAATGCTTCTACAATTCCTTCCATCAGTACAAACTTTTCCATGAATAATGTTGTACTCAAATCTTTTGCAACCGGTTTAATGACATCCCGCAGGTTTTGATGTATCCAGTTATACAATTCTTTACCCGTAAGGTTTTCGGGGTATTTCAAAATGGCATTCCCTTCTCCCGAAAAACCATCATTTAATTTTATAACAGCTTTTTTTACATGCGGGTGCATATCCTTTAAGGCAGCTGTTGCATGTACTATGTCTTCATAACATGTTAAGTTTTCTGCGCCGGGCGGCATCAGTACTCCTGCTTTCATAAATGCCCTGCGGCTGCCACTTTTGGTACCCAGGTAAATTAAAGAGGGGTCGCAACCATAAATGGGAATTCCCAGGTGAACAGATAATGTTCTTTCCAAAGCGGTTGTATTAAAGCATGCAATATGTGCAACATTACCTGCCGGAATTGCCTGCTTAATTCTTTCAATCAGCCTGGGCCTTTGCAAAATCTTTTCTGTGAGTGGTCTGGCAGCCGTATCGTAGCAACTGATCAACGTCAATCTTTCTCTTGCATGATAACCGGTTATACCTGGTAGCAGGTGCAGATAATAATCAATGATCACCGGATCTATCGGTGTGCTGCTTACATAAACAACATTAGCCCTGGGCATGCGCAACAGCATCAGTAAACACAGTAATCTTTCTTCATAATACAGGGCACCTTCCACTTTTGCCAACACTTCCTGGTCGAGCGAAAGGCTTGGAATTACAACAATGGTTTTAGGTGCCAGGTTATCCGGAAAAAAAAGTTCAAACTGGTTGGCAAATCCCTGTTCTATCTTTTCATAGGCTTCCAACTCGGCTGCTGAACCCGGTATGGGTTTACACTCCTTGCAATAATTAAATAAAATTTGAGGAGACTTTATTTCCAGCATATCATTTTGCATTTGCAGGCTATTTATTAAGATACAAGATGCTGCAAAAGACATTATAGTAAAATGAGATTCGTCATGTTATTAACATCAATAAATCATCTTATTACATTTAATACAGCTCTGTCCAATTTTTTAATCCACAATACGTTAATAAATTGTACGCTACCTGTCAAACATCTTCTTTTAAAAAATTGTTATGTTTGTATATGAACTGGACAGAAAAGAAATCACTCCGTATTGCCATTTTAGATTTGTATGAAGGCCATACCAACCAGGGCATGCGTTGTATCCGCGAAATTCTGAATCAGTTTGGCGAAGCCAATAACCTTGATTTAACCTGGGATGAATTTGATGTACGTTTAGAAAAAAAAGTTCCAGACCTCAGCTATGATATTTTTATTTCAAGCGGTGGTCCCGGCAGTCCGCTTGAAAGCATTGGAAGCGAATGGGAAAAAGTTTATTTCTCCTGGCTGGATAAAGTAGAGCACTGGAATAATAACTCCGCTCATGTTCAAAAAAAGCAGGTCTTTTTTATCTGCCATTCATTTCAATTGATTTGCAGGCATTATAATATTGGCAAAGTAGCTAAAAGAAAAAGTACGGCATTTGGTATTTTCCCCATGCACCTTTTAACCGACGGAAAAAACGAAGTGATTTTTGATGGTTTAAAAGATCCGTTTTATGCTGTTGACAGCCGCGATTACCAGGTAACAGAACCCAATCATAATAAACTGTATGAAATGGGCGCAACCATATTGGCCATTGAAAAAGACAGGCCGCATATTCCCCTGGAAAGAGCTGTAATGGCAGTACGATTTAATGAAAATATGATTGGCACACAGTTTCATCCCGAAGCCGATGCCATTGGTATGAGCCTGCATTTGCAAACAGCAGAAAAGAAAAAAACGGTTATTGATAATTATGGCGAAGAAAAATGGCAATCCATGATTGATCATTTAAACGACCCCGAAAAAATCATGTGGACATACGCACATATCCTCCCCAATTTTTTATTGAATGCAGTGGAAAGCCTGCAACTGGTTGAGGTTTGATGATTCTCCGCTTAATTTTACAATCACACCCTTCCTCCTAAAACCTTAGTAGAAAAGAGGCTGAATTAATAGCAGCAACCTTATTACCTTATTTTCAGGTATCTGCTTTTGCATGTAGCAATAAGGTAATAAGGTTGCAGAATGATAATACCTGCTTTCTACTAAGGTTTAAAAGCGCCTGCCTTTTATTAAATGGATTTTTATAGCTATTTTTATTCTAAACAAAAGAATAATCAAAAGCTGTATTTAACATGATAAAAGAATTAAGGGAAAAATTCAATGCCAATTTTACCAAAGAGAAATACGAAGCCTATATGGCTGAGTTGGAGAACCTGCATCCCGGATCACTGGATTTTAGAAATGCAGAAACACCCATATTTGTACCTAAAGATTTTACGGCAAAAATGCTGAGTGCCTGTGAAGATATTATTGATGTTATTGTTGATCCGAAATTTATAGCAATGACAGACCGTGGCATTCCGGCCAATGTAAAGGTACCCAACGAAAACAGTCATACCGAGTTTTTGGTTTTTGATTTTGGAATCTGCGAAAATGAAGCAGGAGAACTGGAGCCTCAACTGATAGAAATGCAGGGGTTCCCTACACTGTATGCCTTTCAGGCCTTTCATTCGGAATTAACGGCTGAATATGCTGAACTGCCGGAAAATTTTTCGCCTTATTTAAATGGATATAATAAAGAAAGCTATGTACAATTGCTGAAGGATATTATTGTTGGTGACCTTAATCCGGAAAATGTGATACTGCTTGAAATTTTTCCTGAGCAACAAAAAACAAGGATTGATTTTTA
>JANMWP010000337.1:0-3303 GCA_031394065.1 Chitinophagaceae bacterium | reverse complement strand
AATATAGAGTCTGTTTGGTTAACCAACAACCTGCGTACCTGCTGTGCTTTACTGAAATAAGCATCGTAATAACCACTGCTTAATACAAAAGTACCCAACATGATCCGTCGCTGCACTTCTTTGCCAAAACCTTCTGTTCTGGTTCGTTTATAAAACTCTGTTAAATCTTTTATATTGCCCTTGGTTTGATATCCATACCGGATTCCATCGTACCTGTTCAAATTACTGCTGGCTTCTGCTGTTGTTAAAACATAATAAGCTGGTACTACGTATTCCAGTAATTCAAAATCAATTTCGGTAACGGTATGTCCTTTTAATTTTAAGTCTTCAATCAGGTTTAAAATTTTTTCTTTTATTTCTTTATCCAGCGATTGATGATGCAGGGCTTCTTTAAAATATGCGATTTTGTATTTTTTATTCTCTTGAGTAGATAAAAATTCTGAAAATTTTTGAACTGTTTCAAGTCCCCCTCCTCGGGAGGGGTTAGGGGAGGCCACCGTACTATCAAACTCATCCGCTCCACTCATAACCTCTAATAATATTGCAACGTCTTCAATACTGTTTCCAAATATTCCAATCTGATCAAAAGAAGATGCATAAGCAATCAATCCATAGCGTGAAATACGGCCGTAGGTTGGTTTTAAGCCAATGATGCCACAGAAATCTGCGGGCTGTCTTACTGAGCCTCCGGTATCACTTCCCAGGCTGGCCATGCAAAGCCCGGCTTGTACAGCAACTGCACTTCCTCCGGATGAACCTCCCGGAACTTTGGTATTATCCAATGCATTTAAAACATTACCATAAACCGAATTTTCATTGGAGCTGCCCATGGCAAATTCATCGCAGTTGCAGGAGCCGATGATGATAGCATCTTCGTCCAAAAGACGTTGAACAGCAGTAGCGGAATATAAACTTTTAAAACCTTCCAGAATTTTTGAAGAAGCTGTAACCACATGATCTTTATAACAGAGCACATCTTTAATGGCAATCACAACACCATGAAGTTTCTTCAGCGGTTGACCATTTTTTCTTTTTTCATCAAGTTGTTTAGCCTTCTCCAAAGCCTCATCAGTAAATACTTCTGTAAAAGCATTTAGTTCTTTAGAGGCTTTAATCTTTTGCAGATAAAATTGTACCGTATCAACACAATTTGTTTTATTGTCTGCTAAATCCTGCTGATACTGTTTAATACCCTTGTTTAAAAACATAATTTAAAGCACTGATTCAAGTAATATAAAATCGGCTGAAGTGGTCCCGGTAAAAACAGGTACACTTCAGCCGAAAAACAGGAATAACTAATTCCCGGAGTAATTATTTTATTTAGGATCTTTTTCTTTCATCCCTTCCTCAATCTCACTCTTTACATTGTTTTTGGCATCTGTAAATTCACGCATTCCACGGCCAATGCCTCTCATCAGTTCTGGTATTTTTTTACCGCCAAACATGAGTAAAACAACAATAATTATAAGAATCCACTCGCTGCCACCCGGCATTGATAATAAAAGGATATTGTTTAAAATAGATAACATCATAATCTTAATTTAGATTGTAAAGATAAATCAATTATTGACTTACACAGCTATTTTACATAACTAAGTTAACCGTTGATTAACGGAAACAGCAACTGGTTAAAATTATTAATTTAACGGAGATAGTTTTTGCCACACCTGGCTTTGCCGTTTGCAGCCTGTTCAACTGTAATGCCCCGGGCACAGGAAACTAAAAAAGCAATAGCAAAAAGTACAATCAGTGAAAGAATGATCCTTCTCATGGTTTACGGTTTAAAAGTTTAAAATAATCAGTGGTAAAGCTTTTGCGAAGGATGCTGAATCTGCAATTGAATCACAATAATAATACCAATTTTTGACTTCTGCAAAAAAAAGAGCGAAAATTTAAAATTTTCGCTCTTTAATATAGTTAAACGGGGTTTAGCTTTTGGCAACAGCCCTTCTTTTTTCACTGATACGGGCACTTTTTCCGCTTCTGTCACGTAAGTAATACAGTTTAGCACGGTTTACCTTACCTACTTTGTGCAGGAGAATACTTTCAATATTGGGAGAAAAAACGGGAAATAAACGTTCAACACCAACCCCATCACTCATTTTACGTACTGTAAATGAGGCGGTTGCACCGGTTCCCTGGCGTTTAATAACATCGCCTTTAAAGCTTTGAATACGCTCTTTGGTACCTTCTACAATTTTATAATTAACAGTGATATTATCACCTGCTTTAAAATTTGGAAGTTTTGCTTTTCCTTTTGTGTCCAGTTGCTCATGAACAAATGCTACTGCGTCCATATTATATGATTTTTTTACGGACGGCAAAGGTAGGGGAAAGAAATGAGTTATGAGTTAGGAGTTAGGAGTTTTTTTATGCTAAGGCAGAAATATTTTTCAAATGCAGCCTAAATCATCATAAAACATAATTAAAGCTGATCAAAGATATGCATTTGAACGGAGCGTCGCCAATGAAGCCCAATCAAAGTACTAATGCCTGTCAACAAAAAAGCTGTAAACTTTGAAAAAATTGACAGCTTTTTATATACGAATTCATCATCGCTTTTATCTTCCACGTTTCCCTCTCCGCCGGTTGGCGGAAGGATAGGAGGGGCTTCTATCTTGCTACATTCACACTTCTCTTTTCCCTGATCACTGTTACCTTAATCTGCCCCGGGAAGGTCATTTCGGTCTGTATTTTCTGCGCTATTTCAAAACTCAGTTTATCGCTTTCGCCATCGGTTACTTTATCTGCTTCTACAATTACCCTTAACTCACGGCCGGCCTGTATTGCATAAGCTTTTTCAACACCGGTGTAAGCCATAGCCAGGTTTTCCAGGTCTTTTATACGTTGAATATATTGTTGCATAATCTCACGCCTTGCGCCCGGCCTTGCACCGCTGATGGCATCGCAGGCCTGTATGATGGGAGAGATTACATATTGCATTTCCATTTCATCGTGGTGGGCACCAATTGCATTTACTACTGCAGGATTCTCACCATATTTTTCGGCAAGCTTAGCACCCAGCAAAGCATGACTTAATTCTGTTTCTTCATCAGGTACTTTACCAATATCATGTAACAGACCGGCTCTTTTAGCCAGCTTTGGGTTCATACCTAATTCGGCAGCCATAATAGAACATAAATTCGCTGTTTCACGGCTATGCATCAACAGGTTTTGTCCGTAAGATGAGCGGAAACGCATACGGCCAACCATTCTTATCAGTTCTTTATGCAAGCCATGCACGCCCAGTTCCATGGCGGTACGTTCACCAATTTCCATTACCTGGTCGTCAATTTGTTTTTT
>JANMWP010000298.1:0-5199 GCA_031394065.1 Chitinophagaceae bacterium | reverse complement strand
GCATTTTTTTGCCCTGCAGATACTATTTCTTTTACCATCTCATGCTCAGGCGCCAAAACAAGAAAATCTACTCCAAAAATTGTATCAGGTCTTGTGGTATACACCTTAACTCCTAACTCATAACTCTGAACTCTGAACTCCATCTCCGCCCCTTCACTTTTCCCAATCCAGTTCTTTTGCATTTCTTTCATGCTGTCGCTGAAGTCAACAGTTTCCAATCCATCCAGCAACCGATCGGCATAATCAGTAATACGCAAATACCATTGACGCATTTTCTTTTTTTCTACCGGGTGGCCGCCACGTTCGCTAACACCATTCACCACTTCATCATTGGCAAGTACGGTTCCTAGGGCTTCGCACCAGTTTACTTCGCCGTATTTACTAAAGGCAAGGCGGCGGTTCATCAAAATATCTTCCTGCTCTTTTTTGGTAAAAGCGTTCCATTGTTCGGCGGTAAAATTTTTATTTCCCTTCGTTTCATATTTTTTAATAAGGTCGGCAATGGGCCTTGCTTTTTTTTGCGTGTTGCAGAAATAGCTATTGAACAATTGCAGAAAAATCCACTGCGTCCATTTATAATATTGCGGATCGCTTGTGCGTACTTCTCTGTCCCAATCGTAACAAAAGCCAATCTTATCCAATTGCGCTTTAAAGGTTGCAATATTTTTTTCGGTGGTAGTTGCCGGGTGCTGGCCGGTTTCCAAAGCATATTGCTCGGCCGGTAAACCAAAACTATCAAAGCCCATCGGGTGAAGCACATTAAAGCCTTTTAATCTTTTGTAACGGCTGTAAATATCACTGGCTATATATCCCAGCGGATGGCCCACATGCAGGCCTGTACCGCTTGGGTACGGAAACATGTCCAATACATAATACTTTGGCTTTGCAGAATCGTTTGAAACCTGGTAAGCTTTTTTTTCTCTCCAGTAATCCTGCCATTTTTTTTCAATCCCATCAGGACCGTTAAACTTGTATTCCATTTTTTTAATCCGCCTGCGGCGTATCCTTTATTTTGTTATCAGCTATATTTCTTTGTTCAGCTTCATTGGCGTCGCACTCTTCAACTTTAAATCTTTATTGAACGCCTTAAACCAACTACACAAAATGTGAAAGAAAAGTTATTTAACCCCCGTTCAAACCTCATCCTCTCCATTCATAAAAATAAATACGGCAGGCAATCGTTTTGAAGAGGGCAAAAATACGGCAAAGCAGGTAAAAACCTTTATTTTTGCCCCACTTGAAAAAGTGAACTTACTAACTCCCTAACAATAAAACATTATGGCTCAATTCGGAAAAGCAAGCAGTAAACGGGGTAAGCCAACCTATGCTTACGCAATTATAGGCGTGTCGTTGGTGTTATTTTTATTCGGTATTGTGGGCTGGTTCTTTTTAAATCTTCCAAAAACCGGCGAACTTGTAAAGGAAAATATTCAGGTACATGTGTTTCTGAATCCCAATGCACAAAAAAAGAAAATCGACAGCCTTAAAAACTATATCACCGCCATTCCTTATACCAAAGAGGTGCAATATGTAACCAAAGAAATGGCCATTCAGAAATGGAATAATACCAATGATTCTAGCTGGAAACAGTTTTTAGATGCAAACCCGTTACCCGAGAGTATTGACTTTTATATTAAATCCAATTATGTACAAAAAGACAGCCTGGATGTGCTTACGTTTGATTTATTGAACCGGTACCCGGGCCTTATCAGCGAAGTTCAATTTCCGGTGGAAACAATAAAACAGGTGAGCAAATTTGTAAAAACCGGGGTTTATATCTTTTTATTTGTAGCCATCCTGTTAACCATATTGGTTGTATTTTCAATTGATAATACCATCAGGCTGGCCATGTACAGTAACCGGTTTTTAATTAAAACCATGCAAATGGTTGGTGCCACCAGGGGCTTCATTGCCAGGCCCATCAACATCAGGGCTGTTATTAATGGTATGATTTCAGCAGGGATTGCCATAACTGTCCTTTGGCTTACCATCGTGTTGATAGAAACTTTTGAGCCAAAATTTAAAGTTTTACATGATAATACCAGCATGATTCTGCTATTCCTGGCTATTATCATATTGGGCATCAGCATATCTTTATTCAGCACCCATCGTTCGGTAATTAAATACCTTCGTATGAAATTGGATGATTTATATTAATTTGCATTTTCAAATAAAATAAAATGAGCGAACAAAAAAAAACAACTTCTCCTGCAACAGCTTCAAATCAGCTGTTTGACAAAGGAAATTATATGTGGATGCTGATTGGCCTTGCGGTACTGGCATTGGGCTTTTTTTTAATGGCCGGTGGCAAAAGCAGCGACCCAAAGGTTTTTAATGCAGATGAAGTATACAGCACAACAAGGATAACCATTGCGCCCCTGCTGATTATTGCAGGTTTTATTATTGAGATTTTTGCGATTATGAAAAAATCGAAGACGAATTAAAAAGTCAAAAATCAAAAGTCAAAAATTATAGCGGAGTTACAACTTCGCTTTTTTCTTTTTAAAACATTTACATGACAACAGTACAAAACATCATTATCAGCATTGTGGAAGGGTTGACAGAATTTTTACCTGTCTCCTCAACCGGGCACATGATCATCACTGAAAAAATTTTAAACATAACAGAAGATGATTTCAGCAAAGTATTTACAGTAGCCATACAGCTTGGGGCCATTTTAGCTGTTGTAGTTTTATACCGGAAAAAGTTTTTAAATTTTAAGAACTGGCAGTTTTATGCAAAAATTGCATTGGGTGTTGTACCGGCGTTGGTTTTGGGTTTTCTGTTTTCAAAAAAAATAGACACCTTGCTGGAGAGTTCTACCACTGTTGCTGTTTCACTCCTGGCTGGTGGTATCATTTTATTATTCATTGATAATCTTTTTAAAAATCCGGTAGTTGATAAAGAAGAAGATATTTCTTTTTTTAAAGCCATCATGATTGGCATCTGGCAATGTATAGCCATGATACCGGGTGTAAGCCGCAGTGCAGCTTCCATAATTGGTGGTATGCAGCAAAAGTTAACCCGCAATGCTGCCGCAGAATTTTCATTCTTCCTGGCTGTACCAACCATGCTTGCAGCAACCGGTTATAAACTGTTGAAATATTACAAGGATTATGGCGGCTTCTCAACCAACGAAATAAAGCAACTGGCCATTGGCAATATGGTAGCATTTGTTGTGGCATTGCTTGCCATTAAATTCTTCATCGGCTTTTTAAAAAAGCATGGTTTTAAAATCTGGGGTTATTACAGAATCATTGTTGGCATTGCATTGCTCCTTTTAATTTACACCGGATATATTAAATCTTAAAATACCCACTACAGGGTATTTGAACTGAACCGGTTTTTGAGTAATTATGCATTACTTAAACAAACCAGATATGAGAATTTATAAACTACTTACGCTTATAACAATAATTGCTTTAAGCACAACTTCCTGCAACCAGAATTATGGCAAAGAATATAAACTGGATGATAAACACAATGTGTATTACAAGGGAGAGGGCGTTGATGAGGCATTGGCAAAAAAATTAGCCAATTATTTAAAAGAACAGGAATATTTTCAGGATAGCATTACCTCAACCGTTCAGCTTGTTAAAGTTAAAGACACTTTTAACCTGAATTTTGTAGTAGATGCTACCAAAATTACAACTGGGTATGAAAATAATTTTTTAATATTTGGTGCATTTATTTCTGAAAAAGTTTTTAATAAAGCGCCTGTAACCATACAACTGACGAACAATAAATTAGAAACCTTCAAAAATCTGGGATACGCAAAGCCCTTATCAGATGTTGATAAGTAGCCATTACTAACTGCTTAAGTATGCTATCCTTAACCCCTGCCACAAAAGCAGGGGTTGTTTTTTGTGTGTAATACAATCTTATTTACTATTTTCATCTCTCCTTAAATAAAAACCATGCAAACTGCTTCAAAAAAAATTATCAATGGCTGGGCCATGTACGACTGGGCCAATTCAGTTTACAACCTGGTAATTACTACTACATTTTTTCCTGCTTATTATGCTTTTGTAACCAGTAAGGTTAAGTTTCCGAATGGCATCAGTTTTTTGGGCAGGCAGTATGTAAATACCGAACTTAAGGATTATGTACTTGCATTTGGATTTCTGGTTATTGCTTTACTCTCACCCATTTTATCATCTATTGCCGATTACAAAGGCAATAAGAAAAATTTTATGCGTTTTTTCTGTTACATGGGCGCATTAAGTTGTTGCTTACTGTATTTTTTTGATGAGCAACACGTAACACTTGGTTTAATGTGTTTTATGTTTGCCGGCATTGGTTTTTATGGCAGCCAGGTTTTTTACAATTCATACCTGCCGGAAATTGCCGCTGAAAAAGACAGGGACCGTGTTAGTGCAAGAGGATACAGTTTTGGTTATATAGGAAGTGTAATCATGCAGTTAATTGGTTTTGGGTTGGTAATGGCCATGCCTGACAGTCAGGCCCCTTTAAAAATCACTTTTTTACTTGTTGGTATCTGGTGGGTGGCATTTGCACAAATAACATTTAATACATTACCTATAGTCCCAAAATCTGAAAGGGAAACAAAAAAACATTCTTTGATAAATGGTTTTCATGAATTAAAGATTGTTTGGAATCAGGTAAAACAAATGCCGCAACTGAAAAGGTTTTTATCGGCTTTCTTTTTTTACAGCATGGGTGTACAAACCGTAATGCTGGTAGCCATTGATTTTGGCATTAAAGAATTAAAACTGGAAAACAGCAAACTGATTATCACAGCAGTCATTATTCAGATTGTTGCCATTGCCGGAGCCATCGGTATGAGCCGTTTATCTGCCCTGTATGGAAATATAAAAGTACTTTCTTTAACTGTTTGCTTATGGATTGCTGTTTGTATTGCCGGTTATTTTATGCAGACAGAAATACATTTTTATATCATTGCTTCGCTGGTAGGTTTGGTAATGGGTGGCATACAATCGCTCAGCCGCTCTACATATAGTAAGTTGATGCCTGAAACAAAAGATACGGCATCTTTTTTCAGCTTTTATGATGTAACAGAAAAATTTGCCATTGTAATCGGCTTATTCAGTTTCGGTTTTATTGAAGGCCTAACCAATAATATGCGAAATTCTATTTTAGCATTGATTATATTTTTTGTACTCGGTTTGTTTTTTTTAATTCTTACTGCCAGAGCACAAAAGAAACTGACATAACTTT
>JANMWP010000290.1:0-3218 GCA_031394065.1 Chitinophagaceae bacterium | reverse complement strand
CAGATTTTATTTCTTTTACGCAGCCAACCTACCAGGCAACGCTGGCTGCATTAAATCAATTGTATGAAATTGCGGTAAAGCAATATAAAATACCTGTATCGCATGTATTTACTGCAATAAGCAGTGGTGTTGATATACAGGCTAAAAAAGCGGATAAAAAAAACTGGATAGACCAATTGATCAATGCTTTTAAATTTAATAATAATGAACCGGACAGAAATGTAACTGTTATTGATGTAAAGGAAGAAGCACGCCTGTCGCATTTGGGTATTGTACCTGAAGGAAGAAGATACAATACTTTTTTGATAGATATTGGAAGTGGTAATACCAAGGGCGGTTTTTTTCCATATGGCAATACCAAAGACTTTCAGCTTTTTCAACTTACCTGGGGAACCAAAAGCACATTTAATGCTGCAGACAAAATGCTGGGTACCGAAAATAATCTGAATAATTTTTACAGCCAGTTAAGCCGTGTACTTGCCGGTGCCGAAAATAATGAAATTATTTATGCAGTAAATTCCAGCGGTGCGTTTCCCAAGAGCGATAACATTGCCTTTAGTGGTGGTATTGCATGGGCGGTTGCAACATTAATTTCTCCGGAGTTAAATGAAAACAGCGTAGTTAGCGTTACCTATGATGATGTGCTGCAATTCAGCGAAAAACTTTTTAAAAACCCGGCACTTTATTCTGATTATTATATTGTAAAAACCCTGCCCGAAAATACTTTTGATACAGAAAAAGTTGGTAATGACGTAAAGCAGGTAAACAAGGTTTTTGACCAGCGTGCACTATTGGCCGGCACAGGATTGTTATTAAAAATCATGAGACAGTTTGACGGTGTAGTGGAAAGAAAAAAATTCTATTTGGTTAAGAATGGCTCTGTAGGCTGGATATCAGCCTTTGTTAATCAGCAGGTGGAAAAATAGAAAATTAAAAGAACATTTATTCGTATGAGAGATACTAAATCATTGTTATTGCTTTTAGTGTCATTGTTATTGGTTTTGGTATCATTTGTATTGATATGGACATGGGGCTATAATTTTTATTCTAAAAGCGATAATAATAAAACCGCAACAACCCGGGTTCTGGCTGATTCTGCAGCAATAGCCAATAAAGTAAGGGATTCACTTCAAAAAGTTTATAATGCTACGCTGCAGAATCTTGATGTTCAGCTTGATTCAACGCTTACGCATTCTGATTCTTTAAATAATGAACTTGATATTAAGCTGGCAGAATTTTACAGGTTAAGAAGTGAAATTGCAGCCATTCTGAAAAACAGAAATGCAAATAATAACTTTACAGTTGCCAAACAAAAAATTGGAGAGTTACAGACCAAAGTAGAAGATCTGAAAACGAAAAATCAGGTTGTTGACAATGAGAATAAAAAACTGAATGCAGTGCTTGAAGAGATCAGCAAAGCTGAAATGCCTGCAGATAAAAATGCAAAACCCGTCGGCAGCAGCATAATAAAAACAGCTAATCCAGACAGAAGCAATCCTGTTTTCTCAGCATTTACGGCAACAGATCTTCGCCTGTCTGCAGTAACCAATGCTGCTGATAATGAAGCAGAAACCTTCCTTGCCGAAAAAACAGATAAACTAACCGGTGCTTTTACAGTATTGAATTTTAACAGTCAGCTTACCAATGCTGAAATGATAGTGGTTGTTATAAAACCGGATGGAAAAGTTTTAAAAGGTTCTGGTTGGGATGCCGGGACATTCAATACACCGGAAGGGAAAAAAATTTATTCCTATAAATTTAACTTTGTTTATTCAAGAGGAGAAGCCAAGCGGCTGGCTTTTTCATTAAAGGGAGGTACATTAGCCAAAGGAAATTACACGATGGAAGTTTATCATAACGGATTGATGATAGGTAAAGTTGTAAAAGTACTCTCTTAACGTACCCTTTCAACGGTTCTTCAAAATCTCACTATTTTAGCTTTATGAAAGCAGCCACTATCCATGAATTGAAAACAGAATTGTATGATACGCCTCCCGAACAATTAGCAGATTTATGTATACGCCTTGCAAAATTCAAAAAAGAAAATAAAGAACTGCTGACTTACCTGCTTTTTGAAGCTTTTGATACGCATGCATATATTGAAAATATTAAAACAGAAATGCTGCAGCAGTTTCAGGAGATTAATGCATCCAGCATTTACTTTGTAAAAAAAAGTTTACGAAAAATTATCCGCACACTTAATAAATACATCCGTTATACCGGCTCGGCCGAAGCCGAAGTAAAAATTATATTGTTTTTCTGTACAACATTAAAAAATTCCGGAATCCCGGTTGAGATGAATCCTGTCATCAAAAATATGTTTCAGAATCAGCTTAAAAAAATTTCAAAAGCCATTGCCACCATGCACGAAGATCTGCAATATGAATATGTAAAAGAACTGGAACAATTAAGTAGTGCATCAGTTTGAAATACTCGATAACAATTTTGCTGTCAGTCTGAGCTTGTCGAAGTGTTTTCGAAGACGGGTTGGCTTAATATAGCCCCGGTTTCGACAAGCTCAACCTGACAACTTTTAAAACTGATGCACTACCAACAATTGAGGTAATACCATTTTATTTAAAAAAAATCGTACTTTAACAAAAAAAATTATGCCAAAATCCAAGACAAGAAAGCATCACCATGATTATCATCCACCAGCCAATGCAGATAAATCAAAGAAAAGCAAAAGCGCCGTACTTGTTGCCGGTATATTCTTCTGCTTACTGGGTATAGGAATTGCTTATTTTGCTGCAGGGGCAAGCATTTTATGGTTATTAACCGGAGCTGTAGCCGGGGCAGTTGGCGGTTATTTTTTCGGACTTCAGATTGATAAATCATTTCCCCGAAAATAAGTTTACATATTAGGTTTGGTTTTACTGTTTCTGGCACTTACTAACATATTGTGTTATAAGTTGTGAATTCAGAAAATGTTGCTTGCATTTTGATGAACTAAGTAGTACTTTGGTTTTTGTTCTTATTAAAATTCACCAAAAAACTTAACTTATGGACATTAAAAAATTGCTCACTGGAGGTATCGTAGGTGGTATCCTTTATTTCGGTCTTGGGTATTTGGTTTACGGAAAACTTCTTATGGGTTTCATGCATGACCATCCCGGAACAGCTATGAATGTTGATCGTGCCGAGGCAGATTTCCGGGACTTCCAGGCCGCCCGTACCAAGTGCATTGAGCTTCATGGAGTTCTCTACAACAAAACCGC
>JANMWP010000263.1:0-3858 GCA_031394065.1 Chitinophagaceae bacterium | reverse complement strand
ACCATCTTCTCCTTTTCCTCCCCCTTCGGGGGAGATAGAGGGAGTCGAAGTTGAGCAGTTATATGGACGTAAAAAAAGACATATTATGGAGGGTTTATCTCAGTTTTCTGGGAATAGTAATTCTTGGCTTAATTGTCATTGGTAAGGCTTTTTATATTCAACGGGTGCAGGGCGATTTCTGGACAAAAATGGATAACAACCTGCACTTAAAATATTTACCCGTAGAAGCCGAAAGAGGTACTATTTACAGTGAAGATGGAAATATGCTGAGTACTTCAGTCCCGGTTTTTGATGTGTACGTTGATTTTGCTGCCGAAGGTTTAAGGGCTAAAGATGGCGAAAGGTTTAAGGGAAATATTGATACACTGAGCATCTGCCTTTCAAATTTATTTAATGATAAAACTCCCCAGGCATATCAGAATGAAATGAAACTGGCTTACAAAAATAATGACAGGTACTTTCTGCTTAAAAAGAAAATATCATTTACACAGTATAAGGAATTGAGAGATTTCCCGTTGGTAAAACTCGGTAAAAATAAAAGTGGTTTCATCATTATTTCAAAAGACAAACGCATCAATCCATACGTTTTACTGGCAAACCGTACTATTGGTTTATCAAGAGACAATGCAAAAAATGTTGGGCTCGAACAGCGTTACGATAGTTTGCTGAAAGGTAAAACCGGACAGCAACTGGTACGCTATATGGCAGGTGCTTATATGCCGGTTGATGGAATGGAAATGGATCCTGAAAATGGAAAAGATATTATTTCAACACTGGATACTTATATACAGGATGTTACAGAATCTGCCTTAATGCGCATGATGGTTGGCAACAATTCATTGCATGGCACAGCCATCGTAATGGAAACAGCAACCGGTAAAATTAAAGCCATTGCTAACCTGGGCCAGCGGAAGGATACAGACGGTATTACTGCTCTAAAAGATAAGAATGGTAAAAGCATTTATGATGAAGACCTTAATTATGGTATTGGTAAAGCAACAGAGCCGGGCTCTATATTTAAACTGGCAACATTAATGAGTTTACTGGATGATAAATATGTAACCATTAACTCGGTTGTTGATTGTGAAGGCGGAAAGAAAAACTTTTATGGCTTAACAATCAAAGATTCTCATTTGGGTTTATATAATGAACTGACTGTTAAAGAAGCCTTTGAGCGGAGTAGCAATGTTGCCTTTGCAAAATTAGCCGATCAGTATTATCACAACCAGCCTTCAAAATTTATTGATCATTTACACAGGTTTAGATTAGACACCATTACCGGAGTTGATTTAACAGCAGCATCGGGTAAACCAACTATAAAAAAACCAACCAACCGTAGCTGGGCAAATACTACCATTCCTTATATGGCGCATGGATATGAAGAATTGGTTACGCCACTGCACATGCTGATGTTATACAACGCTGTTGCCAACAATGGTAAAATGATGAAACCATATTTAGTTAGTTCAATAAAACAATATGGTGTAATAACAAGAGCAATTAAACCGGAAGTACTGGTTGAAAAAATATGCAGCGATGAAACCCTTGCCCAGCTTAAGGAATGTTTACTGGGCGTAGTGCAGGCAGAGCATGGTACTGCAAAAAGTATAAAAGATTCTGCATACCTGATAGCCGGTAAAACAGGTACTGCCGTTACCGCTTTGGATAACAAAGGATATAACAAAGGCAATAAAATTTACCAGGCTTCTTTCATCGGTTATTTTCCGGCCAACCAGCCAAAATATACCATGGCTGTTGTTATTCAAAATAGTAAGGAGTCAATAAAAATTTATGGAGCAGATGTATCGGGTACTGTATTTAAAGAAATAAGCGACAGAATTTACGGCAGCTACCTCAGCACAAAAAAATATATAACCGAAAATAAACCCGACAGTAATCTGTATAATTATTTTGGAATGAAAAATGAACTGAGTTCAATCTTCACTTCTTTAAATCTTCCTTATACTGATTCGGGTGCTTCAGGTTACTGGAGGTCGATACAAATAAAAAATAATTCAGGAATATTAAATACACCGTCTGTTTCAGCTTCAACATCCGGTTCTGTAACCCCTAACGTTGTCGGAATGGGCTTGAAAGATGCGGTGTATTTATTGGAAAATATGGGACTGAAAGTTATCGCTACCGGAAGAGGCAGGGTAATGAACCAGTCTTTAACAGCAGGAACAAATTTTAATAAAAACCAAAACATCGCTTTAATTCTGAATTGAAACTGCAGGACATTCTATATAAGGTTTCTATCCGCACGGTAAAAGGTAATACCAATATAGAGGTGACGGGATTATATATTGATTCCCGCCTTGTAAAGACCGGTGCCTGTTTTATTGCACTAAAGGGTACAAAAACAGATGGACTGGAATTTATTGAAAGTGCCATTGAAAAGGGGGCAGTGGCAATCATTTGTGAAGTATTGCCAACTGTAATTAATAGCAATATTACTTATGTGCAGGTTGAAAATGCAGCAGAAGCTGCAGGTTATATAAGCCATAATTTTTATGGCGAACCTTCTTTGAAATTAAAACTGATAGGTGTTACAGGAACCAATGGAAAAACCACCATCGCAACATTACTATGGAAATTGTTTTCTGCTTTGGGCTATACATGCGGTCTTATAAGTACCGTGCAAAACCAGGTAGGAAATAAAATAGTTGAAGCAACACATACCACACCAGATGCTGTTGCAGTAAATGCTTTGCTGAAGCAGATGGTTGATGGTGGATGTGAATTTGTTTTTATGGAATGCAGCAGTCATGCAATACATCAGGGCAGAATTACCGGCTTACAATTCTGTGCAGCATTGTTCAGCAATATCACACACGATCATCTTGATTATCACAAAACATTTGATGAATATATCCGGGTAAAAAAATCATGGTTTGATAAGCTGCCTTCAACAGCATTTGCAATCAGCAATGCCGATGATAAACGGGGAGCGGTGATGTTGCAGAACACCAATGCAAAAAAATATTTCTACAGCCTTAAAACCATGGCCGATTTTAAAGGAAAGATACTGGACAACAGCCTGGAAGGTTTGCACATGACGGTTAATGATAAAGAAGTTTACTTCCGGTTGATCGGCGAATTTAATGCTTACAATTTACTGGCAGTTTACGGTACAGCTGTTTGTTTGGGAGAAGATAAAGATGAAGTGCTGCAATTATTAAGCAGCCTCGACGGGGCGGAAGGAAGATTTGATTACATGATAAGTAAAAAAGAGAAAATAAAAGGCATTGTTGATTATGCTCATACGCCTGATGCTTTATTAAATGTGCTGGCAACCATAAAAAATTTACGTCAGGGTAATGAGCAGGTAATAACGGTGGTTGGTTGCGGTGGCGACAGGGATAAAACCAAACGCCCGGTGATGGCCGAAGTGGCCTGTGAGTACAGCGATAAAGTGATTCTTACTTCTGATAATCCACGAAGTGAAGACCCGCTGGAAATTTTGAAAGATATGCTGGCAGGTGTAAATGCAGCGGCAAAAAAAAAAGTCATTTCTATAGCCGACAGGAAGGAAGCTATAAAAACTGCTGTGAGTTTGGCTGACAAAGATGACATTATTTTAATCGCCGGTAAAGGACATGAAAAGTACCAGGATATAAAAGGCGTGAAGTATGATTTTGATGATAAAAAGATTTTGAATGAAATGTTTGAATTGTTGGAGAAGTGAAATTTGCAAATATGCAATTGTGCAAATATGCAAATAGTGGATAATGACAGCAAAACGAATATTAACTGATTTAGAAATAGCCCTTTAGCACATTTGCATATTTGCTGATTGGCACATTAAGTTTTTTATGTTGTATCACATTTTTAACTGGCTTGCTAAAGAAGGGTTCC
>JANMWP010000537.1:0-2084 GCA_031394065.1 Chitinophagaceae bacterium | reverse complement strand
ATTGCGAATACCAATCTTTGCCGAAAAATCCTGAAACTGCTGACGAACATCTTTTTTGCTGTACTTGTACAGGCTTGTATCATAACCATACAGAAAATTCTCTCTCAATTTTACATCAACCCCAGCATATACTTCATTGGCTGGTAAAAATAAACTGCCCGTTGCTTTTACATGCAATTGGGAATAATCCTGGTAAAGTAATTTGCCTTTGGAAGAAATATATTCAGCATACACATTAGCTAAAAATTTTTTACCATCGCCAAAACTAAAGCCGGCACTCACATACGGTGTTGCCAGATTACCATAACCGGCTTTTACGTAATTCCTCAATCCAAGATATAAATTGGTATCCTGTTCCAAAGCCAGCGGCTTTAAAGGGATTGGTTGATAGGCATAAAACAGATTCTGTGCCGGTATATTGTAGGTTAAGTTTGGTGCGGTTGTATCGGCAGAAAAATGTGTGGCAGAAAAATTTATTTTTACTGCATTACGCAACACTGGTTTATAGGCCGAGTTAATATCAATGGTGGATGTTTTTTTAAGCGTATCTTTTTGTGCAAAACCGGAAATTGGTAATAAGCAATTTGCAATAAGCAAAAAAACAATCGCAATTAACAAACTGCTTTTCCTCTTTTTGAACATTGATAATTGTATATTGATCATTGAAAATTTATTTATATTTTTTTGCATGGTTGTTTTAATTATTTTTTATTCCTGAACTTGCCAAAAGGCAGATTTCTACCCACCGACTTTACTCACAGTTTTTTCTTCTTCAATGGCTTTGTCTAATTTTTGCTGAGCTTCGGCTTTCAATTCCGGAATAGCAGCATTTTTTGCAACACTTTCATAAGTAGCTTTCGCATTAAAATAATCTTTCTGCTGCATAAAAATATCGCCCAATAAAATATAGCTTTTGGTTACCCAGTTATCGTATGAACCGGTTTCTTTAATTACAGCCAATGCCGATTTTTCGGCAGCAGCCAGGTTGTTTAAACCAAACTGGCAAGCGGCAATTTCGTAACGTGCCTCGGCGCCCCATGCGGCTTTGTTAATGGTGGCGCATGATTTAAAGGATGTGATGGCAGCGGCGCAATCATTATTTACCTGCTTCGATTTACCCAATACCAGCAATGCAACAGATTTATCATCGGTGCTGATACCTTTTTTAGTAAGCAGGTTTTTTGCTGCGTCATTTGCCTGGGCATAATCTTTTAACTGGTAATAGCACCGAACCAGCCCCCGTAAAGCTTCCAGCTGATTATTCTGGTTAATGGAGCCGCCTGTCAATGATTCAAAATATTTTTTTGCCTTGCTGTAATCCTTCAATTCAAAATAGCTGATACGGGCAGCTTCCAGCGTTGCTTTTTCAAAGAAACGGTTAAGCCCTTTACTGTTCACGTAATCATAACCAACCAGAGCATTCTGAAAATCTTTTGCCGCATTGTAGCATTCGCTGCTGAAATAATTGGCTTCTAAAACATAAGCTCCGTCCGGAAATCTTGCTAAGTAATTTTTAAACCCTTCAATGGCTGCCGCACAATCATTGGCATTGTATTTTAAACCGGCCGAAGTGTAGGTTAAAGAATCTGCTTCACTTACAGAAACAGCTTTTCCGCTGCGGCGCATCATTTCAATATATTCATTGGGTTTACCAATTTCTACATAAATATTCTTCATAATGTCGGTTGCTTCATCTGCTTCCGGCGATTGCGGATACTTCTGCAACAGGGTTTGATAATTGATTAATGCATCCGCATACTTATCAACATTATAATACAACAATCCCAATTTTAAATAAGCCCTTGGTTTTAATCCACCGGCGTCGGCATCATTCAACACATTATTTAAAAATGGAACGGCCGCTAAAAAATTTTCATCCGCAATATAAGTTTGAGCAATTTCCATATTTACATCTGGTACCAGGTTACTTTTAGGATACTGTTTTAATAAAGTATTCAGCGTATTTATTTTATTGGTTGAGCTTTTTACCCCGGCAATCATTGCTTTTTGAAACAGGGCATAATCACTTTGTGGTAAGGCATTGTTAACCACATTATCATACATGCCGTTGGCTTTTACAAAAT
>JANMWP010000257.1:0-2567 GCA_031394065.1 Chitinophagaceae bacterium | reverse complement strand
TAAGTGTTTACGGCAAATCAAAATTGCAGGGTGAAGCGTGGGCGATTCAAAATGCACCTTCCACAATCATAATACGCACAGCGTGGTTATACTCTTCTTTTAAAGCCAACTTTGTAAAAACAATGTTGCGGTTGATGAAAGAAAAAGAATCAATAAATGTAGTGAATGACCAGTTTGGTTGCCCAACTTATGCAGCAGATCTGGCATTGGCTATTATGCAGATTATTGTATCAAACAAAAGCAACAAAAATCCGGGCATCTATCACTATACCAATGCCGGAGTTACCAACTGGTATGAGTTTGCCGTTGCTATAAAAAATATAACCAAAAGTAATTGTACAGTAAATCCAATTTCAACAGCACAATATCCTACTGCTGCAAAGCGTCCTGCGTATTCGGTTTTAGATACATCAAAAATTAAAGATGTATTTGCGCTTTCAATTCCGGATTGGGAAGATAGTTTACAGAAATGCCTGGCATTGATCCCATAAAAAAAGCATCCACCAAGGGCGGATGCTTTGTAAAAAATATTTACTGGTTATTTTAATTTAAAACTCTCCATAAACTTGGTTGTAAAATTTCCAGACCTGAAATTTTCATCCTGCATTAATTGCTGGTGCAAAGGAATAGTGGTTTTAATGCCTTCAATTACATATTCGCTTAATGCACGACTCATGGTATTAATGGCTTCTTCCCGGGTTTGTGCAACGGCAATTAATTTACCGATCATACTATCATAAAAAGGAGGAATAACATAGCCGGCATACACATGGCTGTCAACCCGTACCCCATGCCCACCGGGCTGATGCAATACGGTTATTTTACCTGGCGACGGACGAAAATCGTTGTAAGGGTCTTCGGCATTAATACGACACTCAATGGCGTGCATTTGCGGGTAATATGCTTTACCAACAATTTTTTCGCCTGCTGCAATTTTTATCTGCTCTTTAATCAAATCAAAATTGATTACTTCTTCGGTAACACAATGCTCAACCTGTATACGGGTGTTCATTTCCATAAAATAAAAGTTGCGGTGCTTATCAACTAAAAATTCAACCGTTCCAACACTCTCGTAGTTGATAGCCTGTGCAGCTTTAATAGCAGCAGTGCCCATTCTTTCCCGTAGTTCATCAGTCATAAATGGCGATGGACTCTCTTCAATAAGTTTTTGGTGCCTTCTTTGAATAGAGCAATCCCTTTCACTTAAATGACAAATATTTCCATACTGATCTCCTGCAACCTGTATCTCAATATGACGCGGTTCCTCTACAAATTTTTCCATGTAAATACCGTCATTCTTAAAAGATGCAGCAGCTTCTGTCTTGGCATTGTCAAATGCTTTCTCAATTTCAGCTTCTTCCCAAACAACACGCATGCCTTTACCACCGCCACCGGCAGTTGCTTTTAAAATTACTGGATATCCAACTTCCTTTGCTGATTTCTTTGCATGATCAACACTCTCCAGCAAACCTTCAACACCAGGTACAACTGGCACACCTGCTGCAATCATGGTACTTTTTGCTGTTATCTTATCTCCCATAGAATTGATCATATCAGGCGTTGGGCCTATAAACTTGATTCCATGGTCACCGCAGATTTTTGCAAACTTGGCATTCTCTGCCAGAAATCCGTAACCGGGATGAATGGCATCTGCATTGGTAATTTCGGCAGCTGCCATAATATGTGCCATGTTCAGGTAGCTGTCCATACTTGCTGGTTTTCCAATACAAACGGCTTCATCGGCAAACTTTACATGTAAACTGTCTTTATCGGCAGTAGAGTAAACCGCTACAGTTTTAATACCCATCTCCCGGCAGGTACGGATAATGCGTAAGGCAATTTCTCCTCTATTGGCTATTAATATCTTTTTAAACATAAGTAGTAAATGTGCAAATAGGCAAATGTGCAAATGTGCAAAATTCAGAAACAGGCACTATGCTCTTTGCTATCGGCTTTAATTTAATGTGCAGATACGCAAATGAGCAAAATTTGTAATCGTACAATCTGCTTATTGCAATCGGCATGGTTTAAGAATATTTTTTAAAAAATGAAAAAGCTTAAAATATAACTGAAAGGTGTTTTTCGTTTTGCTGTAGAAATTATACTTCCTAATATTTTATTTAATTCTTCCAACTTTTCTGATAAGCCTTGAGGGCATGGATAATTTTGAGAATGCTCACAAAGTATCAGCCAATATTGGGTTTCATCAGCTTCCTTTGCTTCAATTTTTATTTTATGAATAAAATCTGCCTTACTTTCAGGGTTTTGCGCCTCCATGGCATTCGCACCAATTGATGTAGCAGATTTAAACAACTGGTTTGCTAAAATAAATTTCCTGTCTGCATTTAACTTTTCGCAATACTCAATAACCTGTAATGAAAAAGCAATGGATAATTTTAGTAAAGGATTATTTTCAATCAATTCTCTTCTCATAAAAAGAGTTTAAATTAAACAAATACAACTTGCATTATTTATTTGCATATTTGCCCATTTGCAAATTTGCATATTAACTCGGATCCACTAAAAATAATGGCTGGTCATATTCTACCGGACTGGCGTCTTCTACC
>JANMWP010000529.1:0-4904 GCA_031394065.1 Chitinophagaceae bacterium | reverse complement strand
TTTTTGTAAATATCCAATCCATAATAAGTAAGTTCCTGCGCAATCAACATCACTTCTTTTACTCCACGGTCAACCAACCGTTTTGCTTCATCTACCAAAGATTCTATCGGGCGACTAACATGCTGTCCACGCATTAACGGAATGGCGCAAAACGAACAGGTGCGGTTGCAACCCTCGCTTATTTTCATGTAAGCATAATGCTGCGGTGTGTACAGCAGCCTTTCGCCCATCAGATCATTTTTATAATCTGCATCAAAAGTTTTTAAAATGTTGGGTAATTCCATCGTACCGAAATAAGCATCCACTTCCGGTATTTCTTCTTCCAGGTTATTTTTATAGCGCTCACTCAGGCAACCGGTAACATAAACCTTATCTAATTTTCCACGGCGCTTTAACTCTACCTGTTGCAAAATCGTATTAATGCTTTCTTCCTTGGCTTTTTCAATAAAACCGCAGGTGTTTATCACAACTATATTATGATCTTTTTTTGCGTTCTCATGTACCACATCAATTTCATTGGCAATCAACTGCCCGCTGAGCACTTCGCTATCCACCATATTTTTACTGCAACCCAGCGTAATGATGTTAACCTTATCTTTTTTGATTGTTTTTGTCTTCATAATAATTGGCGGCAAAGTTAAGCCTTTGGCAATGCAGTTATTAAAGCTATTTTTTAAAGACCCTCACCTGGTAATAGGTAGATTTTTAAATATTTATGTTTCTAATCCGTCTTCATCAATAATTAAGTTCAACTATTTACCATTCATCCTTAAAAAAGCACATTCGTTAATTATGACATTCCCATTACAATTTAGCGTGACTAAATTGCATCGGATTTTGAAAAACAACTCTTAAAGTATAGCCATGAAACAAAAACTAATGCTGATATTAACTATCGGCCTATTTACAACTATTACCGGTTTTGCACAAAATGCTTCTAAAGTAAGCGGGCAAATAAATGACAACAACGGAAAAGCCATTGCGGCTGCCACCGTAATGCTGCAGAAAGCAAAAGACTCATCGCTGGTAAAAACAGCTGTTACCAACAGTAACGGCGCTTATGAAATTACACCGGTAAAACCAGGCCGTTACTTTGTAACCGCAACTGTAGCCGGAATGAAAAAAACAACTTCTTCCGTTTTTGAAGTAAAGGAAAATGAAAATGCCACCGTACCGTTGCTTACCACACAACCGGCAACCAAAGATCTTGCAGGTGTAACTGTATCCAGTACAAAGCCAATGGTAGAAGTTAAGGCCGATAAAACCATTTTAAATGTTGAAGGTACCATCAATGCAGTGGGTAATGATGGATTGGAATTACTGCGTAAATCACCAGGCGTAATGGTTGATAAAGACGATAACCTGAGTCTTGCCGGAAAGAATGGTGTAAGGGTTTACATTGATGGTAAGCCAAGTCCGCTTTCAGGAAGTGATCTTGCCAATTATTTAAAGTCACTGCAATCATCGCAAATAGAATCTATAGAGATCATCACCAACCCATCTGCCAAATATGAAGCAGCGGGTAATGCCGGTATCATCAACATCAAACTGAAGAAAAACTTAACCATCGGTACAAACGGATCTGTAAATGCCGGATACAATATCGGTATCTATGCAAAATACAATGCTGGTATTTCTCTTAACCACCGCAATGCCAAGGTAAATGTTTTTGGAAGTTACAATTTCAATAAGGGTATAAATGAATTTAGTATCAAATCGCTCAGAACTGGCTCCGACAGTTCATTTGACCAATCAAATACCATTATCAATTATAATTTAGGATCGCACAACTTTAAGGCGGGCATGGATTATTTCATCAATAAAAAAAGTACCATTGGTGTTGTTGTAAACGGAAATATTTCGGATAACAAAACACTTACTGATGGACCGATGAAAATTTTATATACCCCAACAAATGTTGTTGACCGTATAGTAATTGCTACCGGAGACAATAAAATGAAACGGTCTAATGTAAACTTCAATGCGAATTACCGCTATGCAGTAACCGGCGGCAGCGAACTGAACATTGATGCAGATTATGGCATATTCAACCTGCGCAATAATCAGTTGCAACCCAATGATTATTATAATGGAACCGGAACGGTTAAGCAATACAGCACTTCTAACCGTATGGTGTCGCCAACCGATATCAATATCTACTCCCTGAAAATTGACTATGAACAAAATTTTAAAAAAGGAAGACTGGGATATGGTGGTAAAATCGGCTTTGTAAATACCGATAATAATTTCAGCCGCACCAGTGTAGAGAATACTAAAACTACAAGCGAAAGCAATCTTTTCTCTTTCAACGAAAACATAAATGCAGCCTATGTAAATTACAACCGTGCCTTTAAAGGATTTATGATACAGGCAGGTGTGCGGGTTGAAAATACCAATTCAAAAGGACACTCTACGGGCATCATCAATAATGGCACAGTCAATAATTTTGATTCATCTATAAGCCGCAATTACACAGGCCTGTTTCCCAGCGCCGCCATCACCTACAACAAAAACCCGTTGAATCAATGGGGAATTACTTTTAGCAGACGTATTGACCGTCCTGCATACCAGGATCTTAATCCATTTGAATTCAGGCTGAATGATTACACCTATATGAAAGGTAATACACAATTGAGGCCCCAATACACCAACAGCTTTGGTATAACCAACACCTATAAGTACAAACTGAATACAAGGCTTAATTACAGCCACGTGAAAGATATTTTTACGCAGCTACCTGATATTTCCGGATCAAAAAGCCTGCTTACAAAAAAGAACCTGGCTACCCAGGATATTATAAGTTTTAACATCAGCTATCCGTTTCAATACAAGTGGTACAGTTTTTTCACCAATACAAATGCTTCCTGGTCTAAGTATAAGGCTGATTTTGGTGGAGGTTCCCGTGTAGTAAATCTTGAAGTATTCACCCTCGGTTTCTTTATGCAGAATAGTTTTAAACTGGGCAAAGGATTTACTGCCGAGTTAAGTGGCTTTTATAATTCGCCATCCATATGGCAGGGCTCCTTTAAGAGCAAGTCGATTTACAATATAGATGCAGGCCTGCAGAAAACACTTTTTAAAGGAAAAGGAACTATAAAAGCTGCAGTAGGCGATGTACTCAATTCATTAAAATTCAGGGGCACATCAAATTTCAGCGGTCAGCAAAATACATTCTATGGCAAACCCGAAAGCCGTCAGTTTAAATTAAGTTTCAGTATGCGTTTTGGCAGCACACAGGTAAAAGCTGCACGTCAGCGTAAATCGGCTATTGAAGAAGAAAATAAAAGAACAGAGAATAGTGGTGGCATGGGAGGAAGCTAATTCCCGTTAAAATAAAAATAAGAAAGCCGCTCTTTTACAGGGCGGCTTTTTTGTCATCACATTGTAAACAGATGCTGCTTTGCAAAATCCTTTAACGCTACTTTAACTGTGTTTTGTATTTTGTTAACAGCGCAGCTTATTATTTCTTTAGATATTTGTGTTGTGAAGATTGAAACATTAAAAATTAAACAATAAAGATTTTCTCATAAGCAGTTAGTTTTGGTAACCGGCCCCTGTTTCTACAGGGGCTTCTTTTTATGAAAATACTTTTCCCAAAAAGAATAAAAATTATGAGTTGGGTAAATTAAAAAGGCTTTCAACAAAATCCATTTTATCAAATACCAATAGGTCTTCGGCCTTTTCGCCTACACCAATAAATTTTACGGGTATTTTAAATTGATCGGCAATGGCCAGTACCACGCCGCCTTTTGCGGTACCATCCAATTTTGTAATGGTTAAAGCAGTTACATTGGTTGCTGCTGTAAAATGCTTTGCCTGCTCTAAAGCATTTTGTCCGGTACTGCCATCCAGTACCAACATTACTTCATGTGGGGCTTCCGGTATAACTTTTTGAATAACCCTTTTAATTTTAGTCAGTTCATCCATCAGGTATGCTTTATTATGTAAACGGCCTGCAGTATCTATGATGATAACATCTACATTTTTTGCAACACCACTGTTTACGGTGTCAAATGCAACAGCAGCCGGATCGCTGCCCATATCTTTTTTTACAATTGGTACACCTGCACGCTCACTCCAGATGGTTAACTGATCAACCGCAGCTGCCCGAAAAGTATCAGCAGCCCCCAGCAAAACAGATTTGCCCGCCAGCTTAAAATTATGTGCCAGTTTACCAATGGTTGTTGTTTTGCCAACACCATTTACACCAACTACTAAAATGATGTGTGGCTTATGGCCTGCAGGCAGTTCATAATTTACGTAGCTGCCGTCCTGCGGAGCAGCAACTAAAATATTTTGTATTTCTTCTTTAAGAATTTTATTTAGTTCTGATGTATTCAGGTATTTGTCTTTAGCAACCCTTTTTTCAATCTGTTCAATAATTTTTACGGTGGTTTCAATACCTACATCGGCACTAACCAATGCATTTTCAAGTTCATCCAGCACTTCTTCATCTACCGTACTTTTTCCGGCAATGGCTTTGGTTATTTTGCTGAAAAAGCCTTCCCTGGTTTTTTCCAATCCCTGGTTCAGCGTTTCCTGTTGCTGTTTTTTTCCGAAAATTTTATCAAAAAGTCCCATAATTGAAGTTTAAGCACTGTTGCCGTATTCCTGAAATAAACAAAGCTTCCCGATACATCGGGAAGCTTTACAAAATAATATTATTCATACCTGAAAACTTAGCTGGCTAAGTGTTCTTTGATTTTGTCTTTGTGAACGATTGCTTCCTTAAAAGTATATGCACCTGTTTTAGGGCTACGTAATGTACGTATAACTTTTGTCCAGTTTTTTGCATCTGCTGCTGCTTTCTGGTCTTTGGTTTTTATCGCGGTTTTAGCTGCTTTTGCCATGACTGTTTAATTTGATAATGTGATAATATGCTGATGTGCTAATTAGCAAATCAG
>JANMWP010000526.1:0-2792 GCA_031394065.1 Chitinophagaceae bacterium | reverse complement strand
GTTTTGTAACACTTCCTGATCAGTTGGATCAATCAGCAAAGCTTTATCGCAAAAGCTTACAGCCAGCGGGAAATTTTTCTCAACGTTTGCACTATAAGCAATCATATACTTATAAGATGCCATCAATTGTGCTACAATTTTTGTTTTATCGGTATATACTTCGCCCACTTCTATAGCTTTGGCAAATGAATTATTAGGCAGGCCATAAGCCATGGTTGTATCTATACCCCAAAAAGATTTACCCATCATGTAATATCCAAAAATATCTTCAGGAAATTTCTGAGTATATGTTTCAAACAATTGAGCTGAAGCTGCAAACTTTCCTATCCGGTAATAACTGTAGGCAGCATTATAAATATCCGTTTTACCTGGTGTTTTCTTGATATACAGTATTTTTTTATACCATTCGCCTGCATCGGCGTATTGAAGCCTTTTTTCGTAAGTAACTGCCACTGATTTAAGCATGGTAACTTTACCGGCTTCGGTACTGTCCAGTTCAACTGCTTTTTCCATAAAAGTACCGGCCAAAGCTTCATTACCCGGAAATTTCAACAATACGGTAGCATAGGTAAAATAATCTCTGGCACCAAGCTTACCGGGTTTTTGTTTTTGAAAATATTTATCAAACCCAATTTTTGAATTGCCGTAGGATGCCATTGCATTTACAGAATCTCCGGCCTTTTCACTTTTGTCGCCAATCTTAAAATTGCCATAAGCAACTATTCCAAAGAGGTTTGGATAAGGATTTGGACTTGCAGCTATACAATTTTCTGAAGATGTTATTGCCTCGGTAAATAAACCCTGTGTAAATTTCATTTGCGCATTCAGGAAACACGCATTCGGTTCATCTGATCCTTTGGCTCCAATATATTTATCTAAATAAGCTGCAGATTTTACTACATCATTTTCATAATAATATTGGTATAAATAAAAATATACCGGCGAATAGTTAGGATCTAAAGCAATTGCATCATTATAGTATTGCAAATAAATAGCCTCCTGGCTGCGACCCTGCGACTGGTAAATTCTTCCTATCCGGAATTTGGCCCTTGCATATTTAGGATCTATTGCTAAAGCTGCTTCGTAACTGCGTTGTGCAGCACCACCATCCTGAATTTTACGATAAGCATCTCCAAGGTCACATAGAATCCTTGCGTCTTTAAAGCCTTTTATATTGGTGGCCTGTTGCAGTTTTTCAACACCATAGGCTGCATCACCCAATTTAGAGTCAAAATCTGCATTAGCAAACCCTACCGCATCCAATACCAAAATATTTTTTCCCGAACTTAAACTGATTGCAGTTTCAAAATGACTACGTGCCTGCTGCGTTTTACCTTCAAGTAATTCAACATGACCCATGCCCGCATTTAACAATGCGCTGTTTGCATTTGCAGTTAAGCCTTTTTGATAAACTGCCTTTGCGCCTTCAATATCTTTGTCTTCATCGGGCGCAATTAATGTTTGGCCCAGCCAATAAGCCGCTTCGTCGTTAGCAGGATTGGCAGTTACCAATTGCTGAAACACATTTTTTGCACTGATGAATTTTTCATAGTACAAAAACTTCTTCCCATCATCAATTGATTGTGCATGGCTGAAATTAACTGCGAGAAAACCTGTTAAAAGAAAAAGTGTAAATTTTAAATTCTTCATTTTATTTTGCTGTTTAAGTCTTTACAATAATATTGATTTTTCAAACATTCCTTCATTAATTCGGCATAAACTTTTTATAATTTCTGGTTAATCTTTACTTTCCGCACTCCAAAATTCATCCGGGTTCCTAAATATGCTCTGCGGAAAATCAGTTGTCCCCTTTCCTGGTTTAAGAAATTTACAAATCTTGAACCAGACCCATTGTAATTTTCCTTAAGTATATAATACAAACCCCGTACCAAAGGGTATCGTCTGGTTAAGATGCTTGCCTGCATTGGTTTTACAAAAGGCGTATCATCGCAAACCAAACAGGAAACATACCCGATTTTTATTTTATTTAACATATTAACCTGGGCACTGTCTTCAGGATTACCAACCCAGCTGATACCAACAAAGCCAATAGCATTTTCTGTTTTTGCCACATAGTCAATTACCTGCTGGCTGCTTTTTACCGCCTGAACAACTGAAGTATCAAATTTTTCGCCTTTTAAAATACTGTCCATCACAAACCGCACCGTACTGGTTGCATTTAATCCGTCAAAAACAATTTTCTGATTTCTGTTTATTTTACCGCTTAACTGAGCCTTTAATCTTTCAAGAGTAAAAAATGTATCAGTGCTTTTACTGTTAACTATCAGGGTAATGGCATCATTGGCAATATTATCCCAATGTGGCCTGTATTTAAGTGTATCTAAAAAGTATACATCCTCTTCATCTTTTAAACCCCGGGTTACAATAATCATCCGGTTTAAAGTATCATTGTAAAAATCTTTAAAACAATCTGCTTCCGTTTTATATGCTGCCAGTATATGTACATTGGGAAAAGATTTCTCAAATACACTGATCTGTTCTTCCATCACAGGTTTAAACGATTCATCTATACTGATGTGGATAGTATCGTTTGCAAAACTGCCTTCAGATTTTTTCACATTGTCATTACAACCTGTAATAAAAAACCAGGTTATACTAAAACTTAAACTGAAAAATATAATACGGTTGATCTTTTTTCTGCTCATCTGTCCCTGAAATATTTTTTCTTGTATCCTCTGTAAATCCTGAACAGTCCATAAATTATACAAACAGCTCCAAATATTTTAAATGTATTGGCATCATATCTTTCGGCCAGCTCTGCATTAAATTTT
>JANMWP010000209.1:0-3036 GCA_031394065.1 Chitinophagaceae bacterium | reverse complement strand
CAACAATCAATCCACGTTGTCCTTTACCAATGGGTGTAAACAAATCCATAATACGGGTGCTGTAATTATCGGCCTTGGTACAAAGATTTAATTTTTCGAAAGGAAACAGCGGCGTTAAAAAATCAAACGGCACCCGGTCTCTTACCTCTTCTGGCGATTTACCATTGATGGTTTCTACCTTTAATAAAGCAAAATACTTTTCACCTTCTTTTGGCGGCCTTACACTTCCATAAACTGTATCGCCGGTTTTTAAACCAAATAATTTTATCTGGCTGGGCGATACATAAATATCATCGGGCGATGATAAATAATTATAATCGCTGCTTCTTAAAAAACCATACCCATCGGCCATCATTTCCAAAACACCTTCGCCCAAAATAACGCCATCAAATTCAATATTAAAAGCAGGCTGTTGTCTTGTCTGGTTGTATTGTTTGGCTGGTGCCTGGGTAGATTCTTCGTCATTCATGTCTGTTTCAGGAGCCTGATCCTGTTCGTCTTCGGCAGCCAGCATTTGTGCAATAGCAGCAGGGATGGTACTTTCCTGATCTGTGATAGGCTGCACATCCATTTCCTCTTCTTCGGGTTCGGCCTGTTTTTTAACAGGTCTTTTTTCCGCATCGGGTTTTTTGGGTTTGGCAGCAGCAACCGGTTCCGGTGCTTCTGTTTCGGCAGATTTTATAATCCGTTTGCGCTTTGGCTTTTCGCCTTCATTCTTTTTTTCTGTGTTCATAATTGATTGGGTTTCCAGGATTTTATTAATTAAATCCTGTTTAACAAGCTTTTTAGCGTTGGGGATGTTGTATTGCTCTGCAATATCCTGCAACTCAGGAACGAGCAGGTCGTTCAGTTGTGAAATGTCGTACATAAATAATGAAAAATGATTTTCTTCAAAAATCCCGTCTTAAGTCTGAAAAATAGTGATTGAGAAATTTATATTGATGGATTTAAACCGCTGATAAAGTATTTGATTGAAAGTTGCTCCTCAGCCTGATCTGATGCAATATTACGGTGTTTTTTTAAAAAAAAGTAATTTTTTTGAGGGATGGAACTTGTCTGAACGGGGATTTGGGATGATTAAATGGATTTTAAAGATTTATAAATCCTCTTAATTCAAAAATCCACCCAAATCCCCGTTCAGACAAACGCTTATCTTTGCAATCCACAAATAATAAATATGTTCAACAAAAGAATCAGAATTAAAGACCTGTTGGCAAGCGATAAAGCCAACTACCAAGCAACGGTAATGGGGTGGGTACGTACCTTCCGCAACAACCAGTTTATTGCCCTTAACGATGGCAGTACCAATAATAATGTACAGATTGTGGCTACCCTTGGCCAGTTTGATGAAGCTTTGTTAAAACGCCTCACTACCGGTGCCTGCATTAAAGCAACCGGCGAAGTAATTCCTTCTTTAGGCAAGGGACAAAAAGTAGAACTGAAAGCCACCACCATAGAAATATTGGGCGATAGTGATGCAGAAACATTTCCGATGCAACCTAAAAAACACAGCCTGGAGTTTTTACGGGAAAATGCACACATGCGTTTCAGGACCAATACATTTGGTTCTGTATTTCGGGTGCGCCATGCGCTGGCATTTGCCATTCATAAATTTTTTAATGATAAAGGATTTCTTTATTTACATACACCCATCATCACCGCAAGCGATGCCGAAGGTGCCGGAGAAATGTTTAAAGTAACAGCATTGCCATTGGATGGAACGGCAGCAAAAAATGAAGATGGTACTATAAATTTTAAGGAAGATTTTTTTGGCCGCAGCACCAACCTTACCGTAAGCGGACAACTGGAAGGGGAATTGGCTGCAACGGCTTTCAGTGATATTTACACTTTCGGACCAACTTTTCGTGCAGAGAACAGTAATACAACCCGCCACCTGGCTGAGTTCTGGATGATTGAGCCCGAAGTTGCATTTAACGACCTGGAAGATAATATGAACCTCGCAGAAGCATTTATCAAGTACGTGATAAAATATGCCATGGATAATAATAAAGACGATATGGATTTTTTAGCACAGCGGCTGGAGGAAGAAGAAAAACAAACACCACAGATTGAAAGAAGCGAAATGGGTTTGCTGGAGAAATTAAATTTTGTGGTGGATAATGATTTTGAAAGATTGACTTATACCGAAGCCATTGAAATTTTAAAAGAAAGCAATCACAATAAGAAAAAGAAATTTCAATATTTAATTGAAGGTTGGGGAACCGATCTGCAAAGTGAGCATGAAAGATATCTGGTTGAAAAACATTTTAAAAAGCCGGTGATACTGACCGATTACCCCAAAGAGATAAAAAGTTTTTACATGCGCCAGAACGATGATGGAAAAACGGTGGCAGCAATGGATATTTTAGCACCGGGCATTGGTGAAATTGTTGGCGGCAGTCAACGGGAAGAACGTATGGATAAGCTTACCCAGCGCATGGAGGAAATGCATATTCCTGCTGAAGAATTATGGTGGTATTTGGAAACCAGGAGATTTGGCACCTGTCCGCATGCGGGCTTTGGGCTTGGTTTTGAGCGCCTGGTTCAGTTTGTAACCGGTATGGGCAATATCAGGGATGTAATCCCTTTTCCAAGGTATCCGAAGAGTGCAGAGTTTTAACCGCAGTTTACTTTAATTAAAAGATTTCACAGATTATAAAAAAGCCCAAGCTGAATGTTTCGGCTTTTTTATAAATACCCTGCAGCTGGTATAGCTATTGTGAAATGTTTTATCAACCTTTGTAAAAAAAAGATCATGAAAAAACATATAATTTTTATTGCCGCTTTGGTTTTATTGTCATCAACTGTATTGCATGCACAAACCCGAACATTAAAACAGGTTATGGAATTACAAATGCCAAAAGCCGCCGGTGATGAGCTTTGCGGCACCCGGGGTGCAGGAGTTTGCTGGAACCCTTTAACACAAAAATATTATGCTGCATTTTGTGGTAACGCCGGATTTCCGATGGCCGTGTTTACACCTGCGGGTAAAAGAATTTCCGGTGATTCACTAACCACCATGGAAGATATCAGGGG
>JANMWP010000146.1:0-4821 GCA_031394065.1 Chitinophagaceae bacterium | reverse complement strand
ATATTGAATGGAGCGAAACAGCCTATGCAGCAGGTTGCATTGTAAGTAATATCTCCGACCTCAGCAATTGGCTTATTATGCAAATGGATAATGGTAAGTATGGTGATGGAAAAAAAATGTTCAGTGAAGATGTACACAACGATTTTTGGGCACCACAAACCATTATTAATGTTGGTGGGCCGGGTGCTTACAACACACATTTTGCAGCCTACGGCCTGGGCTGGTTTTTAAGCGATGTAAAAGGGTACAAGCAGGTAACACATACAGGTGGACTTGCAGGCATTGTTACTCAGATCACTTTAATACCCGAATTGAAATTGGGCATCATTGTATTAACCAATCAGCAGTCTGGTGCTGCTTTTACTGCCATTACCAACACCATTAAAGACAGCTACCTGGGCGTAAAAGGTACCGACAGGGTAAAGCAAATGCACGACCGTGTAGTAAAAAATGAGGCCGATGCAAAAAAGATCACCGATACTATTTGGGCGGGCATTACTGCACAGCAAAAAAGTAATGCGCCAAAAGCAGACTTCAATAATTTCATTGGAACTTATACCGATCAGTGGTTTGGCGATGTAACTATTTCCGTAAAAAACGGGCAACCTTGGTTTGACAGCAAACGTTCCCCCCAACTCAGCGGCATATTGCTGCCTTTCAAAGGCAATACCTTCGTAGCTAAATGGAACGACCGCAGTATGGATGCTGATGCCTATGTAAAATTTGAGTTGGACGAAAATGGCAAAGCTTCCGGGTTTAAAATGGCCGCTATTTCACCCTTAACGGATTTTAGCTTTGATTTTCAGGATTTGGATTTGAAAAGGATAAAATAAAGGCTAAAAAATATGCCGGTTAGACAAAAAGACGAATAATCATAAAACGTCTTACTGGCAAGCTAATTCATTGGATTCCAGAGCTGTTTTGAAATTCTAAAAAAATCTCAAATCAACACTCCAAAATCTAAAATAAACCCCTACCTTTGCCGTCCCAAAATAGTTCTTAAGGAATATTATTGACTTGGGAGTCCTGGTAAATGCCCGGACGTTATCACCAAAAAAAGTAAAAAAAATGGCAAAAGAAATCACCGGCTATGTCAAGCTCCAGTGTAAAGGAGGACAAGCTAATCCGGCACCGCCAATAGGACCTGCCTTAGGTTCTAAAGGTATCAACATCATGGAGTTCTGCAAGCAATTCAATGGCAGAACCCAGGATAAACAGGGTAAAGTGCTTCCTGTATTAATCACCGTTTATGCTGATAAGTCGTTCGACTTTATCATTAAAACTCCACCCGCAGCTGTACAGTTAATGGATGCAGCAAAAATCACCAGCGGCAGTAAAGAACCAAACCGTGTTAAGGTTGGAAAAGTTACCTGGGCTCAGGTAGAAGAGATCGCCAAAGACAAAATGGAAGATCTGAACGCTTTTACAATGAACAGTGCCATGAAAATGATTGCCGGTACTGCACGCAGTATGGGTTTAACAGTTGACGGAACAGCCCCCTGGGGAAATTAATTATCAACCTAAAATTTGTAAAAAATGATTACGAAAAAAAGAAAAGTAGCAAATACTAAGGTTGATATTAATAAAGCATATTCCTTAAAGGAAGCTTCAACTTTAGTTAAAGAAGTAAACACAACAAAATTCGATAGTTCTGTTGATCTGCATATTAAACTGGGCGTAGATCCTAAGAAAGCCGATCAGGCCATCCGTGGTACGGTATCATTACCTCATGGAACCGGTAAAACAAAACGTGTATTGGTTTTATGTACGCCAGATAAAGAAGCCGAAGCTACTGCAGCCGGTGCCGATTTTGTTGGTCTGGATGAATTTATTACCAAGATTGAAGGCGGTTGGACAGATATTGATGTAATTGTAGCCACTCCATCGGTAATGCCGAAGATTGGTAAACTGGGTAAAGTGTTGGGGCCACGTAACCTGATGCCGAACCCTAAAACAGGTACAGTTACCAATGATGTTGCAGGTGCCATCAATGATTTAAAAGGCGGTAAAATTGCTTTTAAGGTAGATAAAGTGGGTATCATCCACGCTTCTATCGGAAGGGTAAGTTTTGCTCCTGAAAAAATCGCTGAAAACAGCCAGGAATTGATTAATGCTGTAGTTAAATTAAAACCATCTTCAAGTAAGGGAACTTATTTAAGAGGAGTTAGCATGGCCAGCACAATGAGTCCGGGTATTTCAATCGACACAAAATCTGTTCAAAACTAATCCTTCGACTTCGCTCAGGATGACAAAAAAATAATTGATATGACAAAGCAGGAAAAAAATGAAGTGATTGAGGTGCTGAAAGGCAAGTTTACTCAATACAACAACTTCTACATAACTGATACAGAAAGCTTAACAGTAGCACAGGTTGGCAAATTACGCAACCATTGCTTTGATAAGCAGGTAGAAATGAAAGTGGCTAAGAACACACTTATCCGCAAAGCATTAGAAAGTTTAGATGCTGAAAAATACAGCGGCGTTTTTGATTCACTGCACCAGGTAACAGCCCTGATGTTCAGCGAAAATCCAAAAGAGCCTGCAATGATCATCAGCAGTTTCCGTAAAGAGAACAACAACGAAAGGCCTTTACTGAAAGCAGCTTTCATTAATGGAGATGTATTTGTTGGTAACGATCAGCTGAAAGCATTAACCCAGATCAAAACCAAGAATGAATTGATTGGTGAAGTGATTGGTTTATTGCAGGCACCAATACAACGTGTATTGGGCGCTTTACAAAACAAAGATGCAGCAAAGGAAGCAGTAGCTGAAGAAGTTGCCGCACCGGTTGTAGCAGACGCACCAGCTGTTGAAGCAGCACCAGTAGCGGAAGCTCCTGTTGTTGAAACTCCGGTTGCAGAAGTACCAGCAATTGAAACATCAGCAATTGAAACACCAGCAGCAGAAGCAGCACCGGAAGCTCCGGCCGCTGAAGATGCAAAAGCTGAAGATGAAACACCGCAGGCTTAGTACAAAAACTAAGACTGTAACAATTTGAAATTAGCACATTAGCATTTTAGCTGATTAGCTCATTAATAATAAAGTAACAATTTTTTAAAAACAATCCGACGGATCCGATACAAGGGTGTGAAGCCGGAAAAAAACAAACATTATGGCAGACGTAAAAACATTAGCTGAAAACTTAGTAGGCTTAACAGTAAAAGAAGTACAGGAATTAGCAGAATTCTTAAAATCAGAGTATGGTATTGAACCAGCTGCTGCTGCAGTAGTTATGAGTTCAGGTGGTGGCGATGGTGCTGCTGCTGTTGAAGAGAAAACATCTTTTGATGTTATCTTAAAATCTGCAGGTGCCAACAAACTGGCGATTGTAAAAATCGTTAAAGAATTAACCGGATTAGGACTGAAAGAAGCTAAAGATTTAGTTGATGGCGCTCCAAAACCAGTTAAAGAAGGTGCTGATAAAGCAACTGCAGAAGAAATTAAAGCTAAATTAACTGATGCAGGTGCTGATGTTGAGATTGCTTAATTGATTCCTTTAAAATAATTTAAAGGCTGGTCCGCATAAAGTGGACTGGCCTTTTTCTGTTTTATGAAATACGCCTTATCAGAATTGTAACTTACTGTTTTATTATTTTCCGCTACTTATTACATAATTATTACAATACCAACAAGTGGTATAAAATTTGACTACCCTAATTTAAATTCAATTTATGGGAAGAATTTTGACTCTGCTATTATTGGCTCTGTTGTTGTCATCGCATACATTTTGCCAATACACCGACTCAACGAAAATAATCAAGGAAAATAAGAATTCGAAGCACATGTATAATATCAAACCATGGATTGATATTCCTGCTACTGTTGTATTTGCAGGTGTTTCTGTTAATGGGTTCAGGGTTATTTATGGCCGGGATACTATTTCTACAGCAACTGTGCTGGCATTGAATAAAAATGATGTTAACAGTTTTGACAGGCCTGTAACAGAAAATTATTCTGAAAAGGCAAAAGCTACAAGTGACCTGTTTTTTTATGGCAGTATTCCGCTACCACTTTTTTTATTGCTGGATAAAAACATAAGAAAAGATGGACCGAGAGTAGGGTTGTTATATGTAGAAGCTCTTGGATTTACCGGTGTTTTTTACACAACATCAGCTATGATTGCAAATAGGTACCGCCCAATTACTTATAACCCCAATGTGCCTATGGAAGTTAGACGAAGCGGAGGTTCCAAAAATTCATTTCCCGGGGGGCATCCTTCGCTTGTTGCAACATCCACATTTTTTATGGCAAAAGTTTATGCAGATTATCATCCCAATATGAAATTTAAATGGATTTTATATACCGTAGCTGGTGGATTAACTGTTACAACTGCCTATTTACGTTTCAAGGCAGGTTATCATTTTAAAACAGATTTAATAGCAGGAGTTTTTGTTGGTGCGCTTTCGGGCATTTTAGTGCCCCATATGCACAAAAATAAAGCATCCATCTTTTCAAAAGTTTCTGTGGTGCCTAATTTCCAGAATGGCAGTAAGGGATTTACTGCTTTTTATAAATTAGGTAAGAATATCAGCTCATTTTGAGCAGAAAATTAATGTAATTTCGATAAAAAAGTCATTTATCCACAAAAACCTTTCCAATTACCCAAAAAATCGTATATCGTAATCAATAAATAGGAAAATAATCCCTACCTTTGCCCTCCTTTAATTTAGGGTCAGTGGCGCAAGTTGTGTCCGGGCACTAAAAAGAAGGAATCTTCTGCACACTTAAAAGTCTTAATTACAATATGTCTGCAACAAAAACACCCGCTGCTAAACGTTTCAATTTCGGTAAAGTTGAATTTTTAGCGGAAACACCCGATTT
>JANMWP010000094.1:0-3138 GCA_031394065.1 Chitinophagaceae bacterium | reverse complement strand
AATGGCCTTGGTAAATGTCCTTCCAGTTTCGGGTCATCAAACATGCGTATCAATATCTGCGCTTTGTAAAAATCTCTATCATCATGCACCCATAAATCATCAGTACTTGCGCCTTCTGCTAAATCAACAATCACCGGCTTAAATCCATCTAACTTAATACCCTTGTTTTGTGTGGCACCAAAAATCAATGGCTTACCCTGTTCTAAAAACAACACTTCATCAGGCTTGCTTTTCTTTTCGGTAAATACTTCAAAAGCGCCATCATTAAAAATGTTGCAGTTTTGATAGATCTCTAAGAAAGAAGCTCCTTTATGTTCCTGCGAACGCAAAAGCATTGCCTGCAGGTGTTTCGGGTCCCTATCCATTGTACGGGCAATAAAACTTGCATCGGCACCCATGGCTAAAGCCAACGGGTTAAAGGGATGATCTATACTTCCAAATGGCGTACTCTTGGTAATTTTATTTTCTTCTGATGTGGGAGAATATTGTCCCTTGGTTAAACCATAAATCTGATTGTTGAACAGCAATACGTTTACATCAAAATTGCGGCGCAATAAGTGAATGGTATGATTACCACCAATACTCAATCCATCGCCATCGCCGGTAACAATCCATACACTCAGTTCGGGCCGGGCAGCTTTTAAGCCACTGGCCACGGCTGTTGCACGGCCATGAATACTGTGCATCCCGTATGTATTCATATAATACGGAAAACGGCTGCTGCAACCGATACCACTTACAATTACAATATTTTCTCTAGGTATGCCCAGTGTAGGCATAATTTTCTGCACCTGCGCCAAAATGGAATAATCGCCGCATCCGGGGCACCAGCGTACTTCCTGATCGGTTACAAAATCCTTTGCGGTGAGGGGCGGCAAGCTCGTTACGATATCACTCATGGTTTAATTTATTGAATTATAAAGTTACTGAAAATAAAATACAAAATATCGAACCGGAGAATCAATATCGAGCAAGGAACAAGGAATAATGAACAAGGAAGTAGTACAACAGCATTCTGCGTATTCTTCAGCAGTATGCCGGAGCTTATACTTCAAAATTCGACATTCCTTGTTCCTTGCTCGACATTTTCCTCTTCCTTCATAATTCAACATTCCTTGTTCCTTGTTCAATATTCCCCAACTCCTCCCAGTACTCAGCCGCTCTCCTCGTATGCGGCACCACAATTGTTCCACCCACAATATTTGCTACGGCAAATACTTCATACATCTGCTCCGTGGTAATGCCAAGCTCATGCGATTTACCCAAATGGTATTTAATACAATCATCGCAACGCAAAACCATGCTGGCAACAAGGCCCAGCAGTTCTTTTGTTTTTACATCCAGTGCGCCTTCGGCGTAGGTGTTGGTATCCAGGTTCCATAACCTTTTTATCACCAGGTTTTCTTTGCTGAGGATCACCTCATTCATTTTTGTGCGGTAGTCGTTAAATTCTTTTACTAAACTCATTTGCGTAATCTTTTTTTAAATGTTGGATTATTTTTTAGAAGCCGTGATTGGTGATGAACGGAAAGAATATGAATTTCTTCTTCAGAAATAACTTCATAAATAATTCTGTACCTGCTAACCAATATTTCTTTCAGATGATTTACTTTGGTTTCCGGAACCGGCTTACCAATTAATGGATACCGCTCTAAAATTTTTGCCTTTTCGAAAAATAGTTTTACCATATTGTTTGCTGCCCAAACTGAATCTTTTGCTATATAATCAGCAATGGCACCAATATCTTTTAATGCCGAAGGCGCCCAGATTATTTCAGCCATTTTTGCAATTTTTTTTCAGCCTCTTTGGTAGATAATCCTTTTCCCTCCTTTATTTCCTTACGTGCCTTTTCAATTTTATTAAGCACAATCAGTTTTTCAATAGCCTCATCCATCGAAAACTCGTTGGGCATTTCTTTCAGGGTTTTCATTACCTGCTTTTTTACTAACATACTCTTTTATTTTTATGCCCTAAAGTTAATGAGAAATATTGACCTTCCCTGTGCCTGATTATTTGTACTTTCATTAATTATAACCAAACTATTATGAAGCCATTTTTTTTATTGTTGCTTATCTTCTTAAGCCTAACCACCAATGCCCAAACCTTTGATGCAAAATATTATAATGCCATGCAGTGGCGCTGCATTGGTCCGCACCGCGGCGGACGAACCGTTGGCGCAGTTGGAGTTCCATCTCAACCCAATGTATTTTATATTGGTGTAAACAATGGCGGTGTATGGAAAACAACAGATTTTGGCCGTACCTGGAAACCCATTTTTGACGACCAGCCAACCGGAAGTATTGGCGATGTGGTTGTATCCCCATCAAACCCCAATGTAATTTACGTGGGTAGCGGCGAAGGCCTGCAGCGGCCAGACCTGAGTGTTGGTGATGGCATTTATAAATCTGCTGATGGTGGCAAGACATGGATAAACACAGGATTAAAAAACGCACAGCAAATTGGCGGTCTCGCCATCGACCCTAAAAATGAAAACCGTGTTTTTGCAGCAGCACTCGGCCATCCTTATGGTGCCAACGAAGAACGTGGTGTTTACAGAACTGTTGATGGCGGAAAAACATGGGAACGTGTTTTATACAAAGATGAAAATACCGGTGCCATTCAGGTTACCATCGACCCAAATAACAGCAATATTATTTATGCCGATTTATGGGCAGGCCGGTTGGGCCCCTGGGAAAACGGCTCCTGGAACGGAAAGGAAAGCGGCCTCTTTAAAAGTACCGATGGCGGTACCACATGGAAAAAATTAACCTCCGGTTTACCCACACCCGAACAGGGTTTGGGCCGCATTGGCTTTTGCATTGCCCCATCAAACAGCAACCGGCTGTATGCAACCGTTGATGCCGGAAAAATGGGCGGCATTTATCGCAGCGATGATGCCGGTGAAACATGGACAAACATAAATGCCGATGAACGTTATTGGGGAAGAGGAAGTGATTTTGCAGAAGTAAGAGTTGATCCTAAAAATGCAGATATTGTTTACAGTGCCGATGTGGTTACCTGGAAAAGTATGGATGGCGGAAAAACATGGGCCGCATTTCGTGGTGCACCAGGCGGCGATGATTACCACCGCATCTGGATAAATCCGGATAACAGCAATATCATGCTCATTGCCAGCGA
>JANMWP010000087.1:0-3204 GCA_031394065.1 Chitinophagaceae bacterium | reverse complement strand
AAAAGAATTTTTACAGCAATTGTTATTTCAGCATTTATTTTTTCCTGTAATGAGGCTGGTGATAAAACGGGTACAAAAAAAGAAGAGCGGGTTATTGAAAGTATTAAAAGTGAGAAGAACAGTAACCTGGTTTACCTGGATACAGCCGAAAATATTTACAATATTCTTTGCCAGGACTGGGTTTTGGCCGATGATGCCGAAGGGCTTGAAGGGATGGATGAAAATTCGCAGTTTGAAATCCCGTACCGCAGTTTTTATTTTTCAACCAAGGGAACTTTTGTAAAAAATCCCCGCAATACCTTTGATTACGGTAACTGGAGCTATGATGATGCTACCAAAACAATCACCATCAATAACTCAATAGACAGATCTAAGGATATTTATAAGATTGCTAAGGTTGCATCGGATGAATTGACCCTGGTGAATGTTGGCATAAACAGCGCTACCAATTTAAAATTTATTGCACCGGGCAAAAGGTTTAAAAATGCAAATGCAGAACCTTATTGTCTGGAGAATAACCGGTGGCGCATTAAACCAAAAAGTAAAGAGTCTGATTCGGCCATTCATCAGCGGTTGAAAGAAAATATTTATTTCTTTGTATTGTTTTATAAAAGTGCGCTGGCTAAAGCCGATAAAACGGTTTCGTTTTGGGGATTGCCCGGTTGTTTTAAATGGTATGGTGGTGCCATTTATTTAAAAAAGAAAGAAGAGCTGAAAGAGAACTGGATTGATTGTTTTTACAATAAGGATCAGGCTATGCAGGCCTATGCACTTGCAGATAAATTATTGAGCCAAAAATACAACTGGCCAAAAGGCGAACAGAACTGGTTGAAATTAAACCTGGCTGTAGTGGAGCTGATGTATAAAAAAATGGATGCAATACAGTAAGTTTTGTATAATACATTCAACGTATAACCGTCACTCTTAAGAAAGTAGCCGGGATAGAAGTAGTATTATTTGTGCCACTTTTGTTCTGGCTGTTAAACAAAACTTCCAGTTCATGTTGCAGATCCAAAGCCTTACCATTCTTTTCAGCTGCTTCAAAAGCATTCATTGTTGGGCCGTAATAATTTTTAAACGTATCCACGAGTTCTGCAGGTGTAGCTGAAGTCTTGAACGTAAACTCATCCTTAACGAAAGATATATTTTCTTTACTGATTCCTGCGTTACCAAAACGTTCTATCACATGTTCCTCTATGCCCCATAACATAGGACTCACGAAACCTTCCGGTGGTGGAGGCGTGTAGGCTGAGCTGATCTTTAGTATTTGAGCTACAAGTGTAGGATCTCCCGGTATCCAGTTCCCCATAATTATTCTTCCACCCGGACGGGTAACACGAACCATTTCCCTGGCTACATCAAATGGCTTTGGGGCGAACATGGCACCAAAAATACTTACAACCAGGTCAAAAGACTGGTCCTTCAGTTCATGCAGATCTGTTGCATCACCTTCCTGGAAGCTACAGTTTGTAAGTCCTTCGTTCTTTGCCCGGATATTTCCTGCTTCAACAAGATTTCCTGCTATATCAACACCTAAAACATTTGCCCCGAGCTTTGCTTCAGGTATTGCCGTAGTGCCATCGCCGCAACCAAGGTCAAGCACGTTAAGACCTTTGCTGATCGACAGTTTGGCAACCAGCGCTGCACCGCTTTCACGCATGCTTTCGGCGATCCTGGTGAAGTCGCCTTTTTCCCATAATGCTTTGTTTGGATTCATGCTGTTTCTTTTTTAGAGTAGCAAATTATAAATTATAAACGGTTTTTTTACTTTTTCTGCATTCCCAAATTTATCCACAGGGCGTATGACATGTATAAAAGTTGGAAAGTTAATTGCTATCTGCATCTATGTTAACTTTGTATGCTTATTAAAATCATTTGAATGGTATTACTCTTTCAATACTTCAAAAAATTCAATCCGCTTTCAAAAGAAGCGGAAAATGCCATTGCTGAAATATGCAGCATTGTCTCGATCAAAAAAAACAAAGACCTACAACCCATTGGCCATACCTGCAAAACTATTTACTTTATTAAAAAAGGAGTGGCCCGTATTTATTATTTAAAAGATGGAATTGATATTACAGAGGGTTTCTTTTTTGAAAACAGCATCATTGCACGGGTAGAAAGTTTATTTACCGGCAAACCCAGCCGTAAAGCGATACAGATTTTAGAAGATGCAGAAATAGTTGCCATCAATGCCAACGGGCTTTTTAAATTGTACGATAGTTTTCCGGAGATTGAAAGATTGTTTCGCAAAATATTTGAAGCAGCTTATGTAGATACTGTAAACCGTATTGAAGGCATACAATTTCACACAGCAGAAGAACGATATAAAGCGCTGCTTGCAGAAGCACCTGAAGTGCTTATGCGAATCCCTCTCAAATACATAGCCTCTTATTTAGGTATTACACAGGTAAGCCTCAGCCGCATACGTGCCCACCGCTGATTATTTATCTTATGTTAAAAGATTAACCATTTATATCCGTCAGCTTTGTAAAACATGCAGCAGGAAATAAAATTAGGTTTAAAAGAGAACTGGAAACAATTTACTTTACTCGTTATCATCAATGCCTTTGTTGGTGGCATGGTAGGTTTGGAGCGGAGTATTTTACCCCGTATAGCTGATGTTGAATTTCATATTGCCGCTAAAACAGCCATACTTTCATTCATTATTGTATTTGGTATTGTAAAAGCATTTACCAATTATTATGCCGGCACATTAGCTAATAAATACGGAAGAAAAAAACTTTTAGTAGCTGGTTGGATAATCGGTATTCCCATTCCATTTATGCTGATGTTTGCACCTACATGGGGTTGGATAATTGCAGCCAATGTGCTTCTTGGAATAAACCAGGGTTTAACCTGGAGCAGTACTGTAGTAATGAAAATTGATTTGGTTGGTGAAAAGCAAAGAGGCTTTGCTATGGGGCTGAATGAATTTGGAGGATATATTGCTGTTGCCATCGTTGCATTTTTAACCGGTTGGATAGCCAGTGAATATGGCATCAGGCCTTATCCTTTTTATATTGGCATCGGCTTGGTTTTTTTTGGATTGGTGAGCAGTATCTTTTTTATAAAAGATACCAAATATCATGTAGCAAAAGAAACGATCAGCAATACGATTCCGAAATTGAAGAATATATTTTGGGATACCACCTGGAAAAATAAAAACCTGGGTTCGGTAACGCAGGCAGGCTTAATTAATAA
>JANMWP010000510.1:0-4653 GCA_031394065.1 Chitinophagaceae bacterium | reverse complement strand
AAATAAATTTTATCAGCTGGAATTACGATTTGCAAATGGAATTGGCATATGCAAAAACATACAACGTATCACTTCTTTTGGCGCAGCAGCAATTGCAGGTTTATCCTTCTCCCTCTTTAAGAGATTTACCTAAATCAGATGCTTCTGCAATTATAAAATTAAATGGTACAGCAGGCATTTTTTATGCAGATTCAAATAACGAAAAACTTCAAAATTTTATTTATGAAAAAGAATTTGATTGGCATGAAGAATATTTAGAAACCATGATAAAGGTCTTTTATGCGAATTCCGGTAGAATCTTTGGAGGAAACCCTTTCTTTAAATTTTATTTTGAAGAAAATAGAAATTCAAATAACAAGGCACTAGAATATGCAAATGCAATTATGAAAAAAACTGACATACTTGTTGTAATTGGATATTCGTTTCATACATCAAATCGTGAGATAGACGAAGCTGTTTTTAAAAATTGTAGTCAAATTAAAAAAGTAATTTTTCAAACTGCCGATAATGATTACCCAAGGGTCAAGCATAATTTTTTAAATATAAAACCTGAGTTAGAAAATAAAATGAGTTTATACCCCGACATAAATAATTTTCCGACACCAAATAATCTGGGAAGTATTGCAGAAGTAATTACTTGATGTTGTAGCGCCTTTTCATGCCAGGTTGTATAAAATTATTGCTTACTGATTTTTTCACCGCCTCGGTTCGTGTCTCACGAACCGAAACTCTCTGCCACAGCAGTCTGTCAGCCCGCCGGTATCCATCTTCCAAACAAATCATAGTTCCTTCTCCAGCCCATCCATAAACTCCTGCAACTTCGCCAGCTTACTCACTGGTAAATTCTTAATCCTGTCAACAGGGCTTGCCACAGGCTCCTTCGGTTTCAGTTTATATAAACTATGGTCATCCGCCACATGCACAGCTTCATCTTTGTGCCATACAAACAAATCATCCGGGCTGCAATTACACAGCAAACAAAGCTGTTCAAGGGTTGCATAAGTCATACTATCCACCTTTCCGGTCAGCAACCGGTTCACAGTGTGGTACTTCATCCCCTTTTGCACCAGGTACCGGCTGGCATTGTCTACGCCACGGGTCTTAAGCAGGTTTGCAATATTAAGTTCTAACATAACTCATTGATTTTAAGTTTAATAATAGTCAACATCAGCCAAAAACACCCAATCAACGAACATTTTATTTAAAGAAATGAATATTTTACTTGCAGCAATAGCCAGTTTCTCCAAATCAATAGCTAATAACCCTAAATCAATAGATATCTACTCAAAAGCAATAGATAATTACTCTAAAGAAACAGTCATCTACTCTTAAACAATCGTAAATTATTCTAAAGAAATAGACAATAGCTCAAAATCATTCGTCATTGAAAATAAAGAAATAAACAATTAAGTCCCAACAATTATCACCAAAACCGTCAAAATAAGCTTCATAAATCAAGCAATCGTCTTTACCGGATATGCATTAAATATCTCTGGTAAATAAACAACCAGCGCTGTAATACATTTAATACACTCCGCCTCACCAACAACATCTTCGCTTAAATCTTCCCATCCCCCCTCTCCCTTAGGAGAGGGGGGATGGGGGTGAGGTCTAACGCTGCATATTACTCCTCTTTTATTTTATCACAATTGTGGAAAATATTAACTTCTTACTTTCCTTTCCTTTTCCGACATTCATAAAAATTAAAACTGAAGTTTGGAAGAAAATAAAGAAATAATGGCATTATTGCATTTGATTGATGACCCCGATGAAGATGTGTACAGCACGGTAAGCGATAAGATCATTTCATTTGGTAAAGATATCATCCCCAACCTGGAGAGCCTTTGGGAAAATACCGGCAATGAAGAGATACAGGAAAGGATTGAACTGCTGATACACCGCCTGCATTTCAGGGATTTAACCGATGATTTTACCGAATGGGCAGCTAAAGATGCCGATTTGCTGGAAGGCGCTTTGCTGGTGGCCCGGTATCACTATCCGGATATGGATACCACAACCGTTTACCAGGAAATTGAAAAACTGCGCCGCAATACCTGGCTGGAACTGAATAATTACCTCACTCCTATTGAACAGATAAATATTGTTACCAGTATTTTTTATAACTATTACAAACAAAAGGGTGTTGAGTTTGCCTATAATAATCCCGATGATTATTTAATTAATAAAACCCTTGAAAGTAAAAAAGGCAATGCATTAAGCAATGGTATCATTTACATTGCCCTTTGCGAATTGCTCGATCTGCCGGTTAAAGCTGTTAATATTCCCCGGCAGTTTATACTGGCATATGTTGATCCGCAGCACGATTTGTTGAACCCCGTCGGTCATCCATCAGAAAAAATAAATTTCTTTATTGACCCGTTAAATGGCCAAATGTATAGCCACCAGGATGTGGAAGCATATTTCAAACGTATTTCAGTTCCACCCGTTCCTTCTTACTTTCGCAAGCTCAATAACAAACGCATCATTCAATATTTACTGGAAGAGTTAAGCAAATGTTTTGATAACGACCGCAACCGTTACAAAATGAATGAGCTGCTGTTACTTGCAAATTTACTGGAGCAATGATCTTTCATGTTGTTACCCCACAAAACTGGCAAAAAGCCCTGCAACAGGGCTTTTACGAAGCAGATTCTTTAGCCGCAGAAGGATTTATACATACCAGCAAAGCCGAACAGGTTGCAGGTGTTTTAGAACGTTATTACAAAAATCAGGTTGATTTATTATTATTACATATTGATGAAATAAAATTAACTGCACCATTAAAATATGAACTGGCACCTTCTGTAAATGAAGAATTTCCGCATATTTTTGGCAGGCTGAATTTAGATGCTGTTATAAAAGTTGAAAACTTATGATCAGTTGGGAAGATTTTGAAAAAATTGATATACGCACCGGAACCATCCTGGAAGTAAATGATTTTCCGGAAGCCAGAAAACCTGCTTACCAGCTTAGCATAGATTTTGGTGAATTGGGAATTAAAAAATCATCGGCACAAATAACAGCACTGTACACTAAAGAAGCAATCATTGGTAAACAGGTTATTGCCATCGTTAATTTTCCGGTAAAACAAATTGCCAATTTTTTCAGCGAATGCCTGGTACTGGGTGTTTATAATGAAAACAATGAAGTGGTTTTACTGCAACCTTCTCTACCGGTAAAAAACGGAAGTAAAATTGGATAGAAAAAGCTACCAGCTGCAAGCAACAAGGGGACAAATTTTCGAATAAAAGAGTTTTTTACTTAGCTTGCTTCTCCCTTGTAGCTAATTCCTTGTAGCTTGCAGCTTAAAATATGAACATCGAAATCGTATATTATCAATCGCCGGTTGGTGTACTTGAAATAAGGAGTACGGGCAGTTCTATATCCGATATTTTGTTCGTAAACTCCTGGAAAGGTGCTAAAATAAATGAGAGCGAACTAAGCTTTATCAAATCTAAATCTCCGGTAATAAAAAACTGTATTAAACAATTGGATGAATATTTTGCAGGCACCAGAACCGAATTTACAATCCATACATCGCAGGTTGGTACAGCGTTTCAGCAAACAGTTTGGGCCGAGCTATGTAAAATTCCTTATGGCAGAACAATCAGTTACCTGGAACTGAGTAAACGGATTGGAAACGTAAAAGCAATAAGGGCAGTTGGCACAGCCAATGGCAACAACAGTATTTGTATCATTGTTCCCTGTCACCGGGTTATTGGCAGCAATGGCGATTTGATTGGGTATGGTGGCGATTTATGGCGTAAGAAATGGTTGCTGGAACATGAAGGGAAAGTTGCAAACGGGGTTCAGACTTTATTTTAAGCAGTGCATCAATTCGAAAAGTTGTCAGGTTGAGCTTGTCGAAACCGGGGCTATATTAAGCTAACCCGTCTTCGACAAGCTCAGACTGACAGCATAATTATTTACAAGGATTTCAAACTAATGTACTACTCTATTTTAAATCAACACTGCCAAAAGAAAGTGGTAAGAGTAAATTTGCTTTCTCAATAATGAAAACTTTTCCATCAAGGCCACTTAAAATTAATCGAATCGGTTTTTTAACACGTTCTTCATATTCAACCAGGCTTTGCCTGCACATACCACAGGGAGAAATGGGATGACTACTTGCCCCACGGGTATTATCGTAGCTGATGGCAATGGTATCTATGGCAATATTTGGATATAGCGACGCTGCTGATGCCAATAAAACCCTTTCGGCACAAATACCCACCGGGTATGATGCATTCTCCTGGTTTGTACCGGCAACAATTTCGCCATTTACCAATTTGGCAACAGCACCTACATTGAAGTTAGAATAGGGAGCATAGGCAGCAGCAGTAACCTCCCTGGCTTCATTCACCAACCAGGCATCCTGTTCATTCAATTCGTCAATAGAATTGTAAACGTCGTACGAAAACTGATATTCTTCTTTATTCATACTTTAAATTTACAGATAATTTTATTGAGATAAAAAAATCCTCTCTGCATTGCTGCAGAGAGGATTCTTAAGGGTTGCCAACCTTTTGAAGGTTGGCAACCCTGTAACAAACTATTTAATCCAGCGAAACAATCGATTCCAGCGTGGCCCGTTTTCGTAACTGAACCAGATCAGCGAAGCTTTACCAACCACATGATCTTCGGGTACAAAAC
>JANMWP010000066.1:0-3645 GCA_031394065.1 Chitinophagaceae bacterium | reverse complement strand
AAAAACAAAATGGGAAACTCAAACAACAACGGAAAATTACTGGGCGCAATTTTAATAGGTGCCGCAATAGGCGGAGCTCTTGGCATTCTTTTTGCACCTGATAAAGGAAGCGAAACAAGAAAGAAGATTTCATCAAAAGGGAATGACTTTACAGATGCTGTGAAAGACAAATTTGAAGAGATTGTGAATAAATTTAAAAAAGAAGTTGAAGATGTAAAAGAACAGGCAAATGATTTTGCGGATAACGGCAAATCAGTAATTGAGAAACTTAAGACAAGTTAATCAACCTGCATTTTTTAACCGGAAATGCAATTAACAGCCGGAAATATTTTCGGCTGTTATTACAAAAATCGCAAAAATGGAAACGCAGAAAAATTTTATTGACCCGCTGCTGGAAAAAGCAGAAGCCTACGGCAAAACAAGTTTTGAATTAGTCAAAATGAAGGCGCTGGCTAAAACAGCTGATGTTACTTCCACCCTGATTTCAAGGTCAATATTTATTTTGCTCATCTCATTCTTTGCATTCACCATAAACATTGCTGTAGCCCTGTGGATTGGTGATTTGCTGGGCAAAAATTATTACGGGTTTTTGATTGTTGCTGGCTTTTATGCGCTTGCCTCAGTTATTTTACTGATCGTGCATCCTTCAATAAAAAGTCGTGTAAATGATACCATTATCAAACAATTATTCAACTGATATGCAATGAAATCAATTACAACATCGGGCGAATTGAAGATTGCCATACAGGAATTGGAATTACTGCAGGCGGGCGAATTGACTTTGTTGAAAGCACAGTATTATAAGACCAAGGAAGGCTTTAAACTGGTCAATATTTTAAAGAACTCTTTTAAGGAAGCTGTTAGCGCACCTGATTTAAAGACAGATGCAATAAATGCAGCAATTGGTTTTACTTCAGGCATTGTAGCCAGAAAACTGATGATCGGTAAAACCATAAATCCATTCAAAAAATTATTAGGCATTATTGTGGAAATGGCCGTTGCCAATAAGGTTGTAAAAAATGCAGATGGCATAAAATCAGCAGGCAGTATCATCTTAAATACTTTATTCAGAAAAAAAGAAGACCAGGTTAAACTCTAAATGGACAACGAAAATAATTTCAAAATACCTTTTTATGCAAAATCGGCGCTGATATTTGTCAGCGTTTTTGCTTTTGTATTTATCATGTACATCGGTCAGGATATTATTGTTCCGATTGTATATGCGCTTGTGTTTGCGATTCTGCTCAACCCTTTTGTAAATTTTTTAATCAATAAAAGATTGGGGAAAATTGCTGCGATAACCATAATCGTTGTCATATCAATTATTGTGGTATCACTGGTGCTGTACTTATTGTTTTCCAGCATAAGCATGTTCAGTGAATCTTATCCCAAGTTTAAGTTAAAACTTGATGCAACTGTTGATCAGTTGGTAAAATGGGTATCTCACGAATTTGGTTATGGTAAATCTAAAATAAACAGCTGGTTGCGGGATGCTAAAAGCGATACCATCAGCAATTATGCCAATGGCGAAACGCTTTCTCAGCTGGGACAGATCAGTGTAACTCTTGTTTTAATCCCTGTTTACCTGTTTATGATCCTGTATTACAAATCCTTGTTGCTTGAATTTATCCGTAAACTTTTTAATAAAGAGCACCACCTTACAGTTGTTGAAGTACTCTCAAATTCCAAAACAATTATTCAGAGCTATTTGACCGGTCTTTTATTTGAAATGATCATTATGGCTGTGCTTAATTCAGTAGGACTGTTGTTGCTTGGTATTGAGTATGCAATCATATTAGGTATACTTGCAGCCGTTCTCAACATCATCCCATACATCGGAGGAATTGTGGCTACACTGCTGCCCATGTTTATTGCATTTGTAACCAAAGATTCATTATGGTATCCGGCACTCGTTTTTGTAATAACGATTATCATTCAATTCATCGATAACAATTATATCGTTCCAAAAATTGTTGCATCCAGGGTTCAGATAAATGCATTGGTTTCAATTATCGGCGTATTGATCGGTGGTGCCCTATGGGGCTTTTCAGGCATGTTTCTTTCCATCCCTTTAATCGCCATCTTAAAAGTAATTTTTGATCATATAGAACCATTAAAACCCTGGGGATTTCTTTTTGGAAATATAGTGCCAACTGCATCTAAATTTTCATTTATAAAACGCAGCAATAACGTACAAAAAAACAAAATTTTAAATAATTAGAATTTACATCACCCAAAATCAATCATCATGAAAATGAATATCGGTATTTCAGAAAAAAATCTAAAAACCAGTGCAGATATGCTTTCTGGCGTTTTAGCAAACGAAATGACGCTCTACATTAAAACAAGAAAATTTCACTGGAATGTTTCCGGTGAAAGCTTTATGGAATTGCACAAATTATTTGAAGCACAGTACAATCAACTCGAAGAATCTATTGATGAAATTGCCGAAAGGATCGGAAAGCTGGGCCATAAAACAATTGGTACCATGCAGGAATTTATAAAGCTTTCCTCCATTAAAGAAAGTCCGGGCAAATATGCTTCATCAAAAGATTTACTGATAGAATTATTGAAAGATCATGAAGCAGTTATTATACTGCTCCGGAAAGATATTGATGATTGTGCAGAAAAAAATAAAGATGCAGGTACAGCCGATTTTCTTACCGGTTTAATGGAACAACATGAAACCATTGCATGGACCTTGAGAAGGTATCTTAATTGATTATTTCAGCATGCACATCTTTTATTTACCCTGGTTTTTTAAACCAAATGAAAACCAAAAAGTATGAATGATGTAATGTATTACTGCAATTGTGTAACGCTTAATTTTTAAAAAGCAGCCACCTTTGTATCAAATAGAAATAAAATTAATAATTTAAAAAACAACAATGAAAGCAAATAAAATTAATACCCATACAAAAAATATTCTTTTAGGAATAATGGCAACTATAATGATGTTTTTCTTTTACTCCTGCGCTAAAAAAACTGTTGCAACGGCCAAATCAGAAACATCCCCAACAGAAACACCAGGGGCAACAATTGCTATGCCAGCAGAAACCAAAGGCGAGGTACAGATTAAAAGAGATGTAAACAGCAATTATGTTATTCAGATTAGTTTAAAAGACCTGGAAGCGGTTAATACAGTTGAGCCTTCCTCTAAAAAAGTTTATATCGTTTGGATGAACGCTGATAAACAAATGGTAAAGAACCTGGGGCAGATCAGCAGCAAAACCGGTTGGCTTTCAGATAAATCAAAATCTTCTTTTGAAGCAGTATCTGAATTTAAACCAACAAAGATTTTTATTTCTGAAGAAGATACGGCTACTGTTACAAAACCGGGTATGAAAATTATTTGGTCAACCAGCAGGTTCTAAAAAAGTAAATATTAAAATTGCCAGTCATTAAAAATAATCAAGCGGGCATCTTATTGTATAAATGAGATGCCCGCTTACTTATTTGATTAAAGTGGAGCTGCAGGGAATTGTATCTTTTTATAGGATGCAAGGCCACATTGAATTACAGCTAAATGATATATTCTGACTCTCGAATTACTCTACTTTATTTCATTTCAATTTCTTGCAATTTACTATCCTTAATACCTTTCCTATACTTAAACCCGGGAGTAAATAAGCCTTTGCAAAGAAC
>JANMWP010000063.1:0-2786 GCA_031394065.1 Chitinophagaceae bacterium | reverse complement strand
TTATGTCGGGCAAATACAAAACCATTTCTATGGGCCGGCTGATGTTTGAGCCTTACCTGCGGATATTTGTACAGCAATTTGTGGTGATACTGGGCAGTATGTTTTTAAGCTTTGGTGCCGGTAAAATCTTTATACTGATTTTTGTAGTTGCAAAAATATTTTTTGAGCTGTTCATTAATTTTAACCGCCTGCTTGCTATTGCAGAAAAAAAACAAAGTCTTAAAAAAGAAAGAGAAGATGAAATTTAAGCAAGTAATTTTTTACACTCTTCAATCAACAGTTTTTTATCAATAGCTACTGTACCCACTTCTTCGCAAACCAGGCCTCCGGCAATATTGGCTGTTTCGGCCATCAGCCGGGCATTGCCGGTAGCGGCAAAAACCAATGCTGCAACAGCAATTACTGTATCGCCGGCACCACTAACATCGGCTATGCTGCGGATATGTGTAGGTATAATGGCAGCTACGTCCTCCTGCTGATAAAAAATACCTTTTTCGGATAACGTAATTAATGAAATGCGGTGATTCAGTTTTTCCTGCAACAGCAAATGCATATCCTTTAAAACGCTGATATTTATTTCATCCCGTAATATTCAAACCATCTTTTACTTCTTTCAGGTTGGGTTTAAAAATATCAATACCGGTATATGCAAAGAAATTTTTTCGTTTGGGATCAACTGCAGTCAGAATTTTATTTTTCTTACACAATCCAATAATTCTTTTAATTACATTTTCGGTAAGTACGCCTTTGTTATAATCTTCCATTATTACTACATCCGGATTTTCTGCTGCAATATAATTTTCAAAGGCATATAGTAACCGGTCTTCATCAGCAACAATCATATCATCTGCTATTTCGGCATCAAGCCGCATCATATGCTGGTTGCGGCTTATAATGCGTATTTTATTGGTGGTAATGCGGTGCTCACTGTGCACCAGGTATTGGGTTTGTATATTATTTTCGGTCAGCAAACCGATTAGTTGCTCTCCATCTGAATCCTTACCTAATACGCTGATCATGTGAACCTGTGCCCCAAGCGAAGCCACATTTAAAGCTACATTACCTGCCCCACCGATACGTTGTTCCTTTTTGCTTAACGCAACAACCGGTACCGGTGCTTCGGGAGAAATACGTTCAACATGTCCCCACCAGTAAGTATCCAGCATTACATCACCAATTACGCCAACTTTTAATTGGGCAATTGTTTGAAACAGTTTATCAAAATCATCAGTCATAATTATTAATCTTTTTTCTGATTACCTACCGAGATATAGTAAACAGGAATGCCCAGTAAAACAATACCCAGTCCGATGCCGGCATAAACCGGTTTAAAAAGGATAAGAAATATACAGAACACAAAAGCCATCACAATATATATAGCAGGCAATATTGGATAGCCGAATGCTTTGTATGGCCTTTCTACATCGGGCCTTGTTTTACGCAATTTAAAAATACCGATGATGGTGATGGCATAAAACAATACTACCACAAAAGAGATCATATCCAGCAGGTCGCCATATTTACCGCTCAGGCAAAGTATGGATGCCATTATAAATTGCGCCCACAAAGCATATTCGGGTACTGCAAATTTATTTAACGTTGCCGCTTTTTTAAAGAACAGTTTATCAATAGCCATGGCATTGTAAACTCTTGCTCCAGCCAGTATCAATCCATTGTTACATCCAAAAGTGGATATCATGATCATGATGGCAATAACAATAGTACCTGCATTGCCAAATATGGCGTTGGATGCTGTTACTGCAACACGGTCATTTTCTGCAAAGGCAATTTCATTCATCGGCAGAACCGAAACATACATTAAATTGGTAGCCACATAAATTAAGGTAACAATCAGGGTTCCTAAAAACAAAGCCATGCCAATATTCCGTTTTGGATTCTTTACTTCGCCGGCAATAAAAGTTACATTGTTCCAGGCATCGCTGCTGAAGATAGAGCCCACCATGGATGCGGCTATGGCTCCTACCATAGCAGTACCTCCAATACCAATCCATGAAGATGAATCGGCATGCCATCCTTTCATTGAAAAAGCATTGGACCAATTAGCGTTCCATATTTCTGATTTGGCGGCCAGTATAAATCCAAAAATGATAAGGCCGAATAAACTTAATAATTTGGTAGTGGTAAAAACTGTTTGAATTATTTTACCGTTACGGATTCCCTTGGTATTTATATACGTGAGTAAAGCAATCAATAATATAGCCACAATCTGTGCTGCGGATATTTTTATAAATCCAAGATCGGCAATGATATTTTTTTCGCTGAGTACCGGAATAATATAAGCGGCAAATTTGCTGAAGGCCACACCTACTGCAGCAATGGTGGCTGTTTGTATCACCGTAAAAAAGCTCCAGCCATATAAAAATCCTGCAAGGGGGTTAAAAGCTTCTTTCAGGTAAACATATTGACCGCCGGCTTTGGGAAACATGGCACTCAGTTCGCCATAACTTAAAGCAGCTGTTAATGTCATAAAGCCGGTAATAACCCAAACGGCAATTAGCCAGCCTGCGCCGCCCACATTGCGGGTAATATCGGCACTAACAATAAAAATACCGGACCCAATCATGGAGCCGGCAACAATCATCGTAGAATCCAACAATCCAAGTGTTGGTTTAAAAGCGGTAGTTTGATCTGTCATATTTATTCCGGTTTATCGGAACAAGATATAGAAATTACAGCAAATTATTTGTTTGCTTCTGCTTTCATTTTTGCATTCATGCCATTTATTACATCGTTGGTAATATTCAAGGTAGAATCTTTAAATACCA
>JANMWP010000508.1:0-1671 GCA_031394065.1 Chitinophagaceae bacterium | reverse complement strand
ATAGTTGATAGTTAATAGTTGATAGTAATACTGGCTCTACAATGAACCATTAACCATTAACTATGATCTTAAGTAACAAATGTAATATTTTTTAACCTTGCCCATCAGGTTTTGATTGATCAATGCATTATCAACCTCCGAAATGTCTTTTACGGTACCGTCTTTAAAAAGAATATGAATATGTTCATCTTCCAGGTTGTAAGTGCTGCTTTCCACTTCGCCGGTAAATACCAGCCAACCGGCCTCTTCGGTACTCAGGCTCAGTTTTGCTGTGGCTTCGGCCAGTTTTTCGTGCAGCAATACTTCATCAACCGGGTTACCAAAGTACCTGACTTTCAGCAGCTGCCGGTTAATAATTCCATTGCAAAGGGTTGATAAAATTTTGTCTTCGTGATGGCACCAGCCTTTTATGGCTGCCGTTACATCATAATCATCCAGGTTACAAAACTCTTCCAGCGTAACTGTTTGAATGGGTTGTGTAATAAAATTATGCAGGGGTTGCTGCGTAGCCGCGTTAATATATTTAGCTCTTTTAATAATACGCTTCAGCATTTGCTCGGCACATAATACTGTTTTATGCAGATAAACCTGCCAGTACATGAGCCTGCGTGCCACCAAAAACTTTTCAATAGAATAAATGGATTTTTCTTCAACCATTAATTCGCCACTATGAACAGTGAGCATTTTAATAATACGGTCGTAACCAATTACCCCTTCATTTACACCGGTAAAAAAACTGTCCCTGTTCAGATAATCCAGCCGGTCCACATCAAGCTGACCGCTGATGAGCTGAAAAAGGAATTTTTTGTGATACCGGTCGGTAAAAATTTCCAGGGCAAGGCTTAACTGCCCGTTAAACTGTTTGTTCAGCTCTTTTATAATCATTAAAGAAAGGTCTTCATGCGTCATACCTTCCACCAGTTCATACTCCAATGCATGACTAAAGGGCCCATGGCCGATATCATGTAAAAGGATGGCAATTTTTGCAGCCTGTTCTTCAGCTTCAGTTATTTCTATTCCTTTATTTTTTAATTCGGCTATTGCATTGCCCATTAAATGATAGGCTCCCAAAGCATGATGTAGCCTGCTGTGCACAGCCCCGGGATATACCAGGTTTGCCATCGCCATCTGGCTGATGCGGCGTAGCCGTTGAAAATAAGGATGGGCAATAATCCTGTAAATCAATTCATCGTCGATGGTAATAAAACCATAAACCGGGTCGTTAATTATTTTTCTGAAAGGCATGAAAAGTTTTGTGTTGTGTGTTTTGTGTTGAGATTGCAACAGTATTTGTTAAAAGTTACACAAAGCTAAATAAAGCAGGGCATCATTGGTATAAAAAATTAAATTTGTAAGAATAGAAACAACTGTTCATTTTTAATGCTTATTTTTTCGCTTAGATAAAAGTTTAATAAAGATATGCAGTACAAGAGTGCGACGCCAATGAAGATGATTAAAATTAATAAAGCTGATAACCACAAACAATAAACCACAAACTCCAAACTATAAATATGAGTGTAGCTAAAATTCTTTGGGTAGATGATGAAATTGACAGCCTTACATCGCAGGTAATGTATTATGAAAACAAGGGCTATGAAGTGCATACCAAAACCAATCGATTTGATGCAATACAATATGTAAAAGATAATATTGTCTAGGTGGTGCTGCTTG
>JANMWP010000714.1:0-2209 GCA_031394065.1 Chitinophagaceae bacterium | reverse complement strand
CGTAAGCGATTGTCTTTTTTATCGGTTGATGAGCATACTTCGCAATTACAGCCAATCATAGGCACACCGCTGCTGGTACCGGTACCAAGGAAAGTTATTTTTAATGGAGGAGTTTGCACCTGACAAAAATAGGCCTTTTGTTAGTCATTGGTCAATCGCCATTAAGTCATTGAGAGGCCTTATAATTAAAACCCTTTACGAATGACAAATGACTTAATGACGATTGACTATTTTACAACAACCATCACTTCATCATATACTTTCTGGCTTTCGTGTGTTAGTGCATCAAAGCTAATTTCAAGTTGCGGCATCAGATCAATGAGGGCATTCATTCTTCCTTCGGTTTGAAAAAACTTGTTGATAACGATTACTTTTCTATCCTGCAGAATGCAGTAACCGGTTTGAAAAGTTCCCCGTTCGTAACGGATAACATAGCCACATTCTTCTGCAACTTTTTCTATTTTATCTAAATTATGTTGTGTGTATTTCATAGTCGCTAAACCATGCCCCAAACCCCTGAAGGGGCTTTTGGCTTTTTTAATTTAAATGCAACTTCACTTAATTGGATAGTAATAAAAAATATCTTTTTCAACAATCGTTGATAAATAAATTTACCCCTGATTAAAATGCAGTATTCTGTTAAAAACTAAAAGCCCTACAGTTCCCCCTTTAGGGGGCCGAGGGGCTTTGCACGGGGTTGCTTTCTACTTATTCGTCATCCGTATCACCGGCACAATCATCTCTTCTAAACTTATACCACCATGCTGAAAAGTATTGCGGTAATAATTGGCAAAATGATTATAATTATTGGGGTAGCATAAATACAGATCGCCTTTTGCAAAAATGAATGAGGAATTTACATTGGGCACCGGTAAACCTGCTTCCCGTGGGTCTCTGAAGGCCAAAACATCTTTAGGTTCGTAATTTAAATTACGCCCGTGTTTATAGCGCAGGTTGGCGGTGGTTTGTTTATCGCCAATAACTTTTGCAGGTGTATTCACCCGTACGCTGCCATGATCTGTTGCCACAATCATCGTCAATTTTTTATCTGCAATTTTTTTAAGTGCCTGGTGTAAGGGCGAATGGGTAAACCAGCTTTCGGTAATGCTGCGGTAACTGGTTTCATCGCCGGCCAGTTCTTTAAGCACTTCCATTTCGGTACGGGCATGGCTCAGCATATCTACAAAATTGTATACAATCACATTAATATCGTTATCCAGCATGTTGTGAATATTGTCTACCAGTTTTTGCCCATCGTGATTGTTGGTTATTTTGGTGTAAGAATATTTCAGATCGCCCTTACCCAAACTTTTTAAATGTGCCTTAAAAAAATCTTCTTCAAACATATTTTTACCGCCATCTTCATCATCATTTTTCCATTGTATGGGAAATTTCTTTTCAATATCAACCGGCATCATACCTGCAAAAATGGCATTGCGTGCATATTGTGTGGCCGTTGGTAGTATGGCGTAAAAGGTTTCTTCCTCATGTATACGGAAACTTTCTGCAAAAATGGGCTGAATGGTTTTCCATTGATCAAACCGTAAATTATCAATCAACACAAAAAATAAGGGTATCCCTTTCTCTAAATGTGGCAACACTTTAAACTTCATCAGGTTATGGCTCATAATGGGAGCATCAGCACTTTTAGGATTTACCCAGCTTGCGTAATTCCGTGAAATGAATTTAAAAAACTCAGTATTGGCCTCTGTTTTTTGAGCCTGAAAAACTTCCTGCATTTCCGGACTGTCGCTTTTTTTCATCTCCAGTTCCCAATAAACCAGTTTGCGGTAAATCTCCATCCACTCATTATAATTGGGATTACTGTTCAATGAAGTAAACAAACTCCTGAACTGCTGCTGGTAAGCCGAAGTTGTTTTTTCTGCAACCAGTCTTTTGTTATCAATCAGTTTTTTCAAACTCAGCCAAACCTGATTGGGATTAACAGGCTTAATTAAGTAATCACTTATCTGTGAGCCTATGGCTTCGTCCATTATATTCTCTGCCTCGTTTTTGGTAATTAATACCACCGGCAAATTACTTTTCAATTCTTTTATCTGCTGCAGGGTTTGTAAACCGGTAATACCCGGCATGGTTTCATCAAGCAGCACCACATCTACAATATTATCTTTTACATATTCTATTGCATCAAATCCATTGGTTTTGGTATGCACTTCATAGCCCTTGTTTTCCAAAAACATTACCTGCG
>JANMWP010000026.1:0-2408 GCA_031394065.1 Chitinophagaceae bacterium | reverse complement strand
GTTTTTTTTTGGGTATGGTGGCCATTATACCTGCAATAATAATACAGCTGGCATTAACTAAACCTGCTAACCAGCTAATGGGCGAAGGAGTTATGTATACAGCAGTTTTTGACTTTTTAATTGTAGCACTAAGTGAAGAAGGCAGCAAGTTTTTAGCATTGAGTTTTGTGCCTTACCTGCGAAAGGCTTTTGATGATCCCTTAGACGGCATTATATATGCTGTAATGGTAAGTATGGGTTTTGCAACGCTTGAAAATATAGGTTATGTTTTGCAAAATGGATTGGGTACGGGCATATTAAGGATGTTTTTATCGGTACCTGCACATGCAACTTTTGCAGTGCTTATGGGCTACCATATAGGACTTGCCAAATTTGATACTGCTAACAGAAGAACGCATATGCTACTGGCTATTTTCTGGCCGGTAGTTTTTCATGGTACATTCGATTTCTTTTTATTCCTGCCTAAGAATGAGTGGAATGGCTGGCTACTTTTTGCAGGAGCAGTAGTTTCTTTTATTGTGGCCGTAAAGCTTTCCTTAAAACTGATACGCAGAAAACAGGAAATGTCGAAAAATTATTTTGTAAACATTGATACCATCTCTAAGGAGGGTCATGACATTCTTTAAATAAACAAATATGAGATATTTTTTTTCGAAATTATTTTTATTGTTGATGCTTTGCTTTGCAGCAAACACGCAGGCGCAAACGGTTAAATTATTAAACTCGGGCAGTAAAGCCTCCTTGCGGGGATTAAGTGTTGTAAGTGATGATGTGGTATGGGTAAGCGGCAGTGCAGGTTCTGTTGGCAGATCGGTTGATGGCGGCGAAAACTGGACCTGGAAAACTGTTCCTGGTTTTGAGAAAACCGATTTCAGGGATATAGAAGCTTTTGATAAAAATACCGCCATCATCATGGGGATTGCTGACCCCGCTTTTATTTTAAAAACTACCGATGGCGGGCAAAACTGGAAAGTTGTTTTTAAAGACACCACCAAAGGCATGTTTTTAGATGCAATGGAATTCTGGAATGAGCAAAGTGGTATTGTAATTGGCGACCCCCTGGGTGATAAAATATTTATTGCAAGAACTTTTGATGGAGGCGAAAACTGGCAGGGCATTCCTGCTGCAAATATCCCTACAGCCGATAAAGGCGAAGCATTTTTTGCCAGCAGCGGTACCAATGTTCGTAAACTAAGTAAGCAGGAAGCAGTTTTTGTAAGTGGTGGATTGCGTGCAAGATTATTCATCCGGGATAAAAAAATTGAAATGCCTATAATACAGGGTAAAGAAAGCACCGGTGCCAATTCAATGGCGGTAAAAAATAAAAAATGTTTGATTGTTGTTGGTGGAGATTTTAATGCAAAGGATGACACCACAAAAAACTGCGTAATTACTTTGGATGGTGGCGAAACCTTTACAGCACCTGTTGTAGGCCCACATGGCTACCGCAGTTGTGTAGAATATCTTGGTAAAAAAAACTGGATAAGCTGCGGCTTGAATGGTGTTGATTACAGTATGGATGAAGGACAGAACTGGTCCTGGATCAGTAAAGACAGTTTTCATGCGGTACGCAAAGCAAAGAAAGGTAAGGCCGTTTATTTTTCGGGTGGTGGTGGAAGAATCGGGAAGCTTAGCCCCCTCTAAATCTCCCCCCGAAGGGGAGACTTCTGAAAGCATTTCAATTCAACCATTTCAACGTATGCAGCCAGGAAATTAAACTATTACATCAATTATTCGAATTCCACGAATTTTTATGAGGTCATAATTCGTGTCATCTAACATTAATTCATCAGCTTAATAACCTTTCTGGCATTATTAATTTTTAAACCCACTTCAATAAAATAAATATCCTTTGCCAGGTAATTTAAATCCAGGTCAAACAAATTGGTACCCTTAACAGCATTTACATTCAGCTGTTTTACTTTTTGTCCGGTACTGTTTAATAATCTTATTTCTACAGCAGAGCTTTGATCTGTTGCCAGGTAAAGTTTTTGATTTTTGCCGGGGTTATTCCATAACTGAATTGAGAAACCGTCTTTCATTACTGATTTATCAAAATCTACAGTAACATTTTTAGTAATACTGTTTACACAATTGCCCACACGGTATGTATAAGAAAAGGAATGCACTCCTATTCCGGCAAGTCTTGGATAAAAGGTAAAGCCAGTTACCCCAGTTCCTGTAGTTAATGTACCACCAGATGGAGATACAGAAAATGAAACTTCTTTTGCAGTATGCAGGTAAACATCATTCAACCCATTTATGCTTACAGTTGGCTTGGGTACTACGTTTGCAGTAACTGCTTTTCTTGTACCGGCATTACAAACCTGCGGAGTTCCTTCTATCTGCCAGTTATAAAAGAAAGGATAAAATTTATCGCCAAGCGATGAGCCAACGATGCGGCCAAC
>JANMWP010000635.1:0-2349 GCA_031394065.1 Chitinophagaceae bacterium | reverse complement strand
GGTATACAAAATAAAACTGCCATGGGTAATCCGGCAATCAATTTAGCCTGTATGCTGCTCAACCGCTCTCTCTCTTTTTCCCACCAGTTAATAAATACCTCATCTTTTTCAGTAAGCATGCTGCAAAACTAATGCAAATTGCCAGGACTTGGGTGCATTTAAAATTGTCGCAAGGGTTGCCAACCTTTTAAAAGTCTATTTCAACTTAAGAACTCACTTATCAAGGTTGGCAACCCTTTAATCAAGTGCGACAATTTTAAATGCACCCGCAGGACTTTGTTATGTAGTGAATATCTTGTAGGTTTGTCAGGTCTAAATATACGGCATGAAAATAGAACAATTGCTGGTTCAGCATTTCTACAATAACCGGGAAATTACTTTGCAGGGTATGGGAACTTTTACCCTTTCCCCGGATTTTGTGATGCCCAAAGAAAATGATAAAGATGCCGGAATACCTGATAATGCTATTTCATTTCAATACAATGCAAGAGCAGTTGCAGATGAAGATTTAGTTACTTTTATTGTTCAGCAAACCGGTAAAATGAGGGCACTTGCTGCTGCTGATCTAGATTCTTACCTGGTACTGGGTAAGCAATTTTTAAACATTGGCAAACCTTTTAAGTTTGAAGGAATGGGCATGTTGGTTAAAAACCAGCAGGGCGAACTTGAATTTACAAAGGGACAAACTTTTCATGCAAAAATGGAATCCTCACCGGTAGCTTTAAAAGAAAAGAGACCTGATGCTGAAATATCTTTTGCATCTGAAAGCAAATCAGAAGGAAACAGTAAAAAAGGGTTGCTGATTGCAGGAATAATAATCGCACTCGGATTAATGGGTACCGCTGCCTGGTATTTTTTTATTAAGAAAAGCAGCCCTGCAAATGATAATACGGCACTCACTGTAAATGTTGATACGCTGCAAAATAAAGCACCGGCTAAAGACACTGCTAATTTAAAAACAATAATACCTGCACCGGGTGGTTATACTTTTAAAGTGGTATTTCTGCAAACAGCCGATTCTGCAGTAGCCGTTTACCGGATGAATGTACAAACCGCCCGTGGGCATAAAGTAATTTTGTACAAAACCGATTCGCTGATATATTCGTTGGCAGAACCTTTTACACTCCCACTATCAGATACAGCACACATTAAAGATTCGCTGAACAGGTTTTATTATTCTGGCAAAGGATTTATTGAATTGCAATAATATTTTCCACTCCAAAAATCCACAAGCATCATGCAGCAACCGGTTCAAAAAAAAATGGCTTTTGTATTTTGGATTTTAGCCATGCTTGATATTACGGGTATTGCAGCCAACCAGCAAATGCTTCATTTTATTGCAAAGCCATTGTTGATACCTGCATTGTTGTTGTTGCTGTTTTTTACTAAATCAACAGTACCGGGTAAAAATTTATTACTTATTGGATTATTTTTTTCCTGGTTGGGTGATGTTTTTTTGCTGTTTGAATATAAAAATGCCCTGTTCTTTATTTTTGGATTGGCCAGTTTTTTAACTACTCATATTTTTTATATCATTTATTTTTTAAAAATAAAATCAGCCAACACATCTTTACTAAAAAAACAACCTGTTTTAATTGCGTTGGTTTTAGGGTATGGTATTACCCTTGTCTGGCAACTTTACCCGCATTTAGCCGATTTAAAATTACCGGTAATGGTTTATGCTGCTGTTATCTGCACCATGCTGCTTTGCAGCCTGCACATCTTTTTTAAAGTAAATAAAAAAGCAGCCTGTTATTATTTATCGGGGGCTGCAGCCTTTGTGCTTTCCGATTCATTGCTGGCTATCAATAAATTTTACCAACCGGTTGCTTTTGCAGGTATTTTCATCATGCTTACTTACTGTGCAGCGCAGTTTTTTATAGTTTGGGGATACATTCAACAGGAGCAATCATGACCAAAGCAGCATTATTAAACGAACTGGCCGGCAATACCTGGGTAATGATAAGACCTTCTGCCATTGAAGGTATTGGCGTATTTGCATTGCAGGATATTCCAAAAGGTTGCCGCAGCATGTTCAGCAAAGCCAATGAACTGGAGCAATGGATACCCATTACCAAAACCCAAGTTGAAAATTTACCGGCACATGCAAAAGCATTGATAGAAAATTATTGCCTGTACGATGAGGAAAATTATTTTGTACCGGATTATGGTTTTAAAAAAATGGACCTTGTGAATTTTTTAAATCATTCAGATACGCCGAATGTAATTTCTATAAATGACGGCGAGTTTTTTGAAACCATCCGGAATATAAAAAAAGACGAAGAACTGGTTATTGATTATGGGGAGATTGTGGATGGGGAGTAAAGGCTTATCAAAAAAATTTACACC
>JANMWP010000551.1:0-2881 GCA_031394065.1 Chitinophagaceae bacterium | reverse complement strand
AAGTTTTTATCTGTATTTACTTCGGGGTCAAATCCACTGAACTTAGTTATGGTGAAAAGGTTTTGACCGGTAACATAAACATTTAAGCCTTTTATGTTTTTACCGATATTACCAATCATGTAGGCTAAAGTCATATTAGCCATTTTCAGGTAATTTCCTTTTTCAAGAAACCTGGAAGAGGCTGATAAAGGATTTGCAAACGACTCTTTAACAGGATCACGCAATACAGACAAGGCAATGTTTTTACCGTTACTGATACTACCTACGTTAATTACACTGTTCAATGTATTATTGTAAATCTTGTGGCCAAAAGCACCATTCATATTAGCAGTAAAGCTCAATTTTTTGTATGAAGCGCTTAATGTAATACCAAGCAATGCTTTAGGATTGGGGTTGCCTACATAATATAAAGTATAACCATCATCCTCATAAATTGCAAATCCTGTATTGTCAAATCCAAGGAACCGTTTTGTAAAGAAAGCATTGATAGGTAAGCCATTTTTAATCACTTCAACCGTTGTACCGGTTATACCCTGGCCGTGTAAACCGCCTGTATTGAGAGGAGCAGTAAGTTCCGAAACTTCATTTTTAACAAAAGTTGCATTTACGCCCAAATCCAGGGTAAAGTCTTTTTTATTGATTACTGAAGCATTAACTGCAAATTCAAAACCTTTATTTACAATTTTTCCGGGAAGATTAAACCAGGTAACAGCACCACTGGCAGCGCCAGGCTGTGGTGTAATAGCCGGAAATAAAAGGTCTTTAGTTTGTTTATTGAAATAGTCGGCGGTTAATGTTATCCGGTTACCCAACACAGCCATATCAAAACCAATATTATACTGCCTGTCTTCCTGCCATTTTAAACCTTTATTGGCATTGTTTGTAGAATTTAATCCCCCAACTGAGAATGAATATCTTCCCTGAGCTGATCCGGATGGAAACTCAGAATTACCCGTTTTTCCCCAACCTGCACGCAACTTCAATGAATTGATAAAATTAACATGGAAGAATTTCTCTTTGCTTACATTCCAGGCACCCGCAAATGAGGGGAAATATCCATATAGGTTGTCCGTACCAAATTTGGTAGAACCATCTGCCCTGAAGGTACCGGTTAACAGGTACTTATCTTTATAATTGAAAACCGTTCTTAAAAAATAAGACTGCAACTCATTTGTAGGATCGGAATATGAACTGATACTCCTGTTGGTAGGATCTGTAAATTGTAAATAATCTTCATAATTCAATCCATAATTACCAAGCCCCGTGCCTCCTGCCTGACCAAAACCAGCCAGATCATAGCCCTTACTGGTGTATTTAAGATATTCATAACCGGCAACTGCATTCAGGTTTAAATCTTTTGCAATTTTTTTGTTGTAGTTTAACGTATGTGTAAACTGTTCAGTTGATATTTGAGATTGAGCCAACCTTACACGGCCTTTATTATAGGTATCGTTAAAATTAATAAAGTTCTGCACTGTTGTACCTCTTGTACCAACCCCGTAATTAATACTATATAAGAACCTGTATTCAAGATCTTTGGTGATTTTGTAGTAAGGCGATATACTTGCAAGTAAGGTTGTAACTCTTGATTTATCTGTAATTGCTTCCTGAACAGCAAGCGGATTCAACAAGTCTCCACCCACAACTATGTCGAGCGAACCATCGGCCTTACGCAAAGATTGAGTAGGATTCCATTGCAACGCATTGCCTATCAAACTTCCCCTTGAACCGGCGTCATTTGAAATAGGAGCAATTTCCTCTTTGTACTGACTGGGTATAATATTGATATCAATTCCCAGTTTCCTGCTTTGCAGTAATTTGAAATTAGCACTCATATTGGCAGTATATTTTTTAATACCCGTTTTCCTTACAATACCATCCTGGTCCAATACACCCAGGGATAACCTGAATTTTGCGTTCTCGTTACCCCCACTGATAGACAGATTATAGTTTTGCGTAACAGCAGTTCTTGTAATGGCATCTAATGCATTTACAGAAGAGCCTTTATCATTACCATTACCCAAACCATAATAGCCAAGTGCCTCCCTGAACTGGGAAGCATCTAACACTTTAATTCTTTTAGCAATTTTTGAAAATCCAACGGATGAACCGAATTCAACTTTAGGTTGGCCCGACACCCCTTTTTTAGTAGTTATTAAAACCACACCATAAGCAGCCCTGGATCCATATATGGCAGTTGCAGAAGCATCTTTCAAAATATCAATAGATGCAATATCAGAAGGATTGATAAAATTTAACGCATTATTACCCGGATTGCTTCCGCCAACACCAATATCTCCAATTCCCGGGCGTGGCGACCTGCCATCTAAAGGCACACCATCAATTACATATAAGGGTTGTCCACTGCCTGTTATGGCAGATGCCCCCCTGATCTTTACAGTGGATGCACCACCTGGTGCTCCGGAGTTGTTTATCATTTGTACACCGGCAACTTTGCCCTGTATCAGCTGATCGGCCGAGGTATAAACACCTTTGTTAAAATCTTTTTCTTTTAACGAACCCACCGAGCCCGTTAAATCTTTTTTACGGGCAGTACCATAACCAATTACCACTACTTCGCTCAAACCTTCGGCTGTTGCATTTAATACAACATTTACAGGGCCTGAGCCGATTGTTACTTCCTGACGGGCAAAGCCAATAGAAGTTATTATCAGCCTGGTTGCTGAATTGGCAACAGAAAGTGAAAATGTACCGTCTGCCGCCGTTTGAGTTCCATTGTTGGAACCCCTGCCGACAACTGATGCACCACTTACTGGCGATCCGTCTTTATCGCTGGTAACTTTTCCGGAAACTGTTTTTTGCTGGGCATTCATAAATAATGGTGCAGCAATCAAAAACAAAGCAAAGGCAAGCCTTTTTG
>JANMWP010000492.1:0-2197 GCA_031394065.1 Chitinophagaceae bacterium | reverse complement strand
AAGTGTTCATTTTGATAAAATTGAACATCAGTTACAACACAGGGAATTTATCACACACACCGGTTATATCGGCAACAAACATTTGTCTGTAATTTCTACCGGCATTGGCCCAGATAATATTGATATTGTTTTTAACGAGCTGGATGCGCTGGCCAATATCGATTTTGAAACAAGGCTGATAAAAGATAAACTTACCAAACTCAACATCATCCGCTTTGGCACATCGGGTTCTTTGCAGGCCGATATACCGGTTGATAGTTTTGTAGCATCATCGCACGGCCTGGGCTTGGATAACCTGTTGAATTTTTACAGTTATACAAAAACAGATGATGATAAAGCAATGGCTGATGCTTTTATAGCACAAACAAATTTAGATACCGCCATCACTAATCCTTATGCATTCAGCGGCAGCGAAATTTTATTGCAGAAATTCGGTGAAGGATTTCATAAAGGTATTACGGTAACATGTCCTGGTTTTTTTGGCCCGCAGGGAAGAGTGTTGCGTTTGGGATTAAGCAGTCCGGGACTGGTTGACAAGCTCACTCATTTCAATTTTAATAATCACCGAATCACTAACTTTGAAATGGAAACATCGGCCATTTATGGTTTGGGTAAATTGATGGGGCACGAATGCCTGAGCATCAATGTCATCATCGCAAACCGGGTAGTAAAGGAGTTTTCTAAAGACAGCAATGCGGCTGTAGAAAAATTAATTGTAAAGTCTTTGGAGGCTTTAACAGCATCTTAATTATAAAAACTGTCAGCCTGAGCTTGTCGAAGGCGTGTTAAGGGCAATAGAAGGCCTAACTTAAAAAACAAAAATGATCGCAACTAAAACAATACCCGACTTCTCTTTATCACCACATGTTGATCAGGTGGGTATTGAAGAAAGAGCCAGCCGGTTTACCAAGCGAAGTATAAAAAACGAAACCAAATTAAATGGTTTGATGCTTGCTTTGAACATGATTGACCTTACCACGTTGGAAGGAAAAGATACCGATGGAAAAGTAAAACAGCTTTGTTATAAAGCCATTCATTTGCATGATTCGTATCCCGATTTACCAACGGTGGCAGCAATTTGTGTTTATCCCAGCATGGTAAAAACGGCTAAGAAAGCATTGGAAGGATCGGGTGTAAAAGTTGCATCAGTAGCAACAGCATTCCCCAGCGGCCAGGCACCCCGTGATATAAAAATTAGAGATACAAAATATGCCGTAACCAATGGCGCTGATGAAGTGGACATGGTAATATCGAGAGGAAAATTTTTAGAAGGCGAATATAATTTTGTGTTTGATGAAATTGCTGCCGTTAAAGAAGCCTGCGGAGATGCAAGACTAAAAGTTATTTTAGAAACGGGTGAACTGGTTACCTATGATAAAGTGCGCAAGGCCAGTGATATTGCCATGTATGCCGGTGCCGATTTTATAAAAACTTCCACCGGAAAAATTTCACCTGCTGCAACCATGCCGGTAACATTGGTGATGCTGGAAGCCATCCGTGATTTTTATTACAAGACAGGAAAAAAGATTGCGATGAAACCTGCCGGTGGTATTTCAAAATCGAAACTGGCTTTGCATTATTTAGTAATGCTGAACGAAACACTGGGCGAAGGTTGGATGAATAATGAATGGTTCAGGTTTGGTGCAAGCAGTTTGGCAAATGATATTTTGATGCAGTTAATGAAACAGAAGACAGGAGTTTATCAGAGTGCAAATTATTTTTCAATAGATTAAAAACCTCATCCCTATCCCTTCTCCAAAAGGAGAAGGGTAACAGCGAAGATTATGGAGGAGATGGAAGCGAACAAGAAAACAATTAAAAAAGAAACAACGAATTTATAAACTGCCCATTCGAGTTCCCTCTCCTTTGGAGAGGGGTTGGGGTGAGGTCGAAATAAAACAACAAATGGCAACAAAAAAAAGCAATACAATAAAATTAAAATTTGATTCTGCAAGAAACCTTGCCCCGGCACCGGAAAGCAAAAGCGCTGCCAAAATAGATCCGCAGTACGATCTGTTCATCAATGGCAAATTTGAAAAGCCCCAAAGCAAAAAATATTTTGCAACCATCAACCCGGCTACTGAAGAAAAATTATCCATGATTGCAGAAGCGAACACAGCTGATGTAAACAAAGCTGTTGTGGCTGCAAGAACGGCTTATGACAAGACCTGGAAAAAAATGCCGCCTGCTGAAAGGG
>JANMWP010000453.1:0-5799 GCA_031394065.1 Chitinophagaceae bacterium | reverse complement strand
TGGATACCTTGCAGCCCGCCAGTTTTTTTAAGCATCCTTATTTTGGCAATCTTAATTTAAAAGCTACTATAAAAATGCTGCAACTTCATACCAAACACCATCTTGATATCATCAACGATATTATAAAGGGTTGATTGCATTCCATTCTTCTTTAACCATCGCATACAAATACAGGTCAATAAATTTTCCATTCAGCCATTCGGCCTGCCGCAAAATACCTTCGGGCTTAAACTGCAGTTTTTCTGCAATGGCACGGCTTTTATCATTGCTCACACCACATTTAATTTCTATGCGGTTTAAACCCAACTCTGTAAAACCATGATTGATGAGGGCTTTGCAGCTTTTGGTTATAACGCCCCTGCCCTGCAAACCATCGGCCAGCCAATAACCAATTTCGCCAATTTTATTTTGCCGGTTAATATGGTGCATGCCAATACGGCCAACAATATTTTTATCGATGATGATGGCATAGCCAAAATCTGTTTGCGCTGCAGCACGCTTTTTTGTATCAATGATATAATGTGTAAAATTGGCGACCGTCTGCATATGATCTACCCATGGCAGCCATTCACGCAGGTAGGTGCGGTTGGCATTAACCACATTCAATAAAGACTCTGCATGCATCTCTTCTAAAAATTCCAAACTGATTGTATCATCAACCTGTATTTTCATTTTACTGATTTTAATGTAAGCTTATAACACGGGTGAGCCTCCATTTGCCTTCTTCGTTTTTCCAGGTGTGTACAAATTTACCAATAGAATGATGAGCAGATTTAGGTTCCTCACTGTTTATAAAATAATGCTGGCCCATTTCAATGGCGCCAAAATTAGCAATGGGATATACTTCAATGCTTCCGGCTATTAAAACACGGGTTACTTTGCCGCAGACATATTTTTTTGTTGCAGCCATAATGCTGTCCTTATTGGTCATCAGGCCGCCTTTGTCGTGATAAAATTCAATGTCTTCCGAAAAACAACCGGCCATGGTTGGCAGGTCGCAAATATTGTAGGCGCCAAATAAAACACTGTCCATGTGAACGATACTGTCGTACAATGCTTTTGAATCGGGTTTATAATTTGATACAACTTTTTTTTCTGTTTGCTGATTACAGGAAATAAGAATCAACACAAAAATTACGGTAACCCCAATTCCGAAATTTTTATTCAGCATAAAAAATATTTTAAAATTTTAATTGAAAGCGTGTTAAGTTTCTTATCATGATAAACTTTCGGTCCTTATGGCCTCAACTTCTGCAACGGTCATTGGCAGTTTTTTTCCCAATAACCGGTAGCCCGTTTCAGTAATCAGGTAATCTTCTTCTACCCGTATACCACTAAAATCGCGATAACTTTGTAACGCAGGATAATTGATGAACTCTGTAAATTTATTTTCGGCTTCCCATTTATCCATCAGTTGCGGAATCATATAAATGCCCGGCTCAACAGTTAAAGTAAATCCGGGCTCCAATGCCCGGCCAAGTCTTAATGATTTCATACCAAACAGCGTACTTTTTTTAAGCTCGTCTGTATATCCAACATAAGGCTCGCCCAGGTCTTCCATATCATGTACATCCAGGCCTATCATGTGTCCCAGGCCGCATTGAAAAAACATGGCATGTGCTCCGGCAGCAACAGCTTCAGCAGCATTGCCCTTCATTACACCCAGTTGCTGCATGCCTTCCACAATTTTTTGGGCCGCATTTAAATACACATCTTTAAATAACACACCGGGCTTAAGCATGGCTACAGATGTTTGATGTGCATGCAATACAATCTCATAAATTTCTTTTTGCCTGCCGGTAAATTTTTTACCAACAGGAAAAGTACAGGTAAGGTCACCGGCATAATTCATATCGGTGGCAGCACCGGCATCGCACAAAATCATCTGCCCTTCCTGAATGGTATTACCGCTGTAAACATTGTGCAGTGTTTCTCCATGAATGGTAACGATGGGATGAAAGGAAAGGCTGGCATTTTGTGCATACGCAGCTTCCTTTACTTTAGCCATCACTTCATATTCCTTCATACCGGCTTTTGCATAACGCATGGCAGCCAGGTGCATATCGGCGCTGATGATTGATGCCGTATGCATTTCCGCCACTTCGCATTCCTCTTTACAGGCACGCTGACTGATAATGGTTTTTATTAATGGCACAGAAACCATTTGGCCTACAGCATCAACCGCAACCTGTAACCACTGAGCCAGTTTTATTTTATTTTCTGGCCGGTATGGTGGTATAAAATGAATTTGCCTGCCGCTTGCCATGGCACTGCGTATTATAGTTTCTACATTGTTATAAGGTTGCGTTTTTGTAACCCCAACTGCCGCAGCCATTTCTCCCAACGAGGGCAGCGGGCCTGTCCAGACTATATCTTCAATGGTTAATTCATTGCCAAAAATTATTTCTTCTCCGCTATCAGCATCAATCACAGCAACAAGCGAAGCGGTATTAATTCCAAAATAATATAAAAAATTACTGTCTTGCCTGAAAGGATACCAGTTGTCTTTATAATTCATACCACTCTCTTCGTTGCCCATCAGAATAATAAGGCCGGCAGCAATCTTTTTCTTTAATACAGAACGCCGCCTGGTATAAACAGCTGATTCAAATAGCCTGAACTGCATACGCTATCTTTTAAATATTATCAGTAAAATTGTTGTAATACAGATCAGGATTGAATACAAATAAAGCGACCTGACCTTACATTTTTCTTTTACCCAAAACACAAAACCAAGTACAGGTAAAATAAACAGCATGGCCAGCATAGGCAGCCAAAGTATTTCGAAAACTACACCAACAAAAGCAAATTGATAAATATCAAATACATTGCCTGAAAACCAGTAGAAAAAGCCAATTATACTTAATATTAAAAATACTATGCCAATTTGTTTTTTTTTAAACACAGCAATATTTTGTAGCATAAATAATTTATTTTCTCCAAGTAGGTAAACAAAAAATCAGGGTAGTCTTTTGCTCAGAAAAGATCCTTTGTTTCGTCTTTATAATAAAAATTGGAAACTGTCCAGCCGGTGCCATTACTATAAAGTACAAAATCAAAACTCAGAAAATAATTTTCAAACTTTAGTATGTACCTTTTGCGTGACAGCGTATTTTTCAGGAATTTTTCTTCAACAAGCTCGTAGCTCAGAATTTTTCCATAGTAAGGTAAAATACCCGGCATCTGATCATTCAGTGTTTTGTCTACCTTATCTATTACGGTAACATCCATTACAGACCTTTGCCTGAACATCTGTATGGCTGCAGAATATTTACCATCTACAAGGGTCTGCATCACTTTATCACAAAATGTATTAATGCTGTCTCTGGTAGTAAACATTTTTGATTGCCCTGAAGAAACGAAAAAAGTTAAGCTAAGTATAGCGGTACTAATTAATTTAATCATACTGAGAATTGAAAATTTGAATATTACTTGTTATAAAATACGACCATAAATATACACAACAATTCGGGTTGCGGTCTTTTGTCAATAATTTAAGTTTTGACTCAGTTTGAAAAATTGTCAGGTTGAGGCTTGTTGAAACCGGGGCAATATGAAATTAACCTGCCTTCGACAGGCTCAAGCTGACAGCACACTAATTAAAACGGCATTTCAAACTGAAACACTACCCAAAAATCACTCTACTCCAAGTCCCCAGTCTTTTCCTTTATCCGTTGCCGGCAAGCCGTCTTTTATCCATTTGGCCGGTTTGGCATCTTTTAAATAATAATCAAAAAACTGCCCCAGTCTTATCGAAAGGTCTTTACGGTTTTTACGCTCTACCAGGTTATGATCTTCGCCATTATATTGCAATAACCAAACTTTTTTATTGAGACGGCGCAGGCCAGTAAAAAATTCTATGCCTTGATACCAGGGCACTGAGCCATCGGCATCGTTGTGCATTATTACCAAAGGTGTTGATACTTTATCGGCTGCAAACAAAGGTGAATTTTTCAGGTACAGATCCTGCCTTTGCCAAAGTGTAGCACCAATGCGGCTTTGTGTATGCTCGTATTGAAACTGACGGTTTAAACCGCTGCCCCAGCGGATTCCACCGTAAGCACTCGTCATATTACTAACTGGTGCGCCGGCCCATGCAGCTCTAAAAATATTTGTTTTGGTAACCAGATAAGATACCTGGTAACCACCCCAACTTTGTCCCTGAATGGCCATTCGGGTACTATCTACCCAGGGCATTTTAGATAAATATTTTGCAGCACTTACCACACTGTTGTATGCACTATTGCCCGGCTCGCCATCTTTGTAATAAATATTCGGATCAAAAATTAAATACTCATTACTTACAAAATACGGCACGTTAACGGTAGATGCACTTGGCGCCGGGCCACGATAACCATATAATCCATCAGCATCTCTTTCGTAAAAATAAAAGATGACGGGATATTTTTTCTTTGGGTCAAAATTTTCGGGTTTGTACAAAATACCTTCACTCATTTTACCATCAAACATTTTCCATTTTACCAGTTCTGCAGTAAGCCAGTTATAATCTTTTTGCTGTGCTGCAATATCTGTTAAAGGTGTAAGGTTTTTTAAATCGCCGGATGCATACAATTCACTTTTGCTGATATTGGAACGTGGTACAATATACTTTTCGGCATCCTTTGCTTTTACCGGATTACCAAAACTGTATGGCCCATCAGTAAGTAATACCGGATTACCGGCTTCATTTACTTTTTTTGAGTAAAAGCCTCCATACTTGCTTGTTTTATCCTGCGTACGCAATAAAATATTTTCATCAGCATTGATAAAACGTTTTTCCCGGTCCAGACTTACATACGTAAATTCCGTTTTATTCTTTTTACCAAAACCGTTGGTTATATTTTTGGGTTCTTCAAAACCGTTGGGATCGGTTTGCCAGATATCATACACATCTTTGATTAAAAAGTAACGGTCATTGGCCACCCAGCCTGCAATACCGGCTGCGCCTGGATAATCGGGTACATCATTCTCCACATCATACAATGGTTCTTTAATTTTATCGCTGATGTTTTTAATAACACCGCTGGTGAAGTTCCAGGTAAAATAATTTTTGCTATCAGGCTCGTACCAAAATACATATTTACCTGCCGGGGATGCAGAAAAATTTGCCAATGAATTTGCCTTTACCAGTTTTCTGTTACCATTTGTAGTACTGATGGCATAAGCTGTTGTTTTGGTCCGTCCCTCCCACTGCAAAGCAATGCGGTTGCCCTTGTTGCTTTCGGCCAAAACCCAATCGGCATTGCCTTCATCAACAAGGGTAATATTTTCTGCATCATCTGCACCAAGCTGCACCATTTTATCATCGCCGGGTTTTACAACGGCCATATAACTGCGTTTTAACTCATTGCTTAAATTTTTGAGTTGCATGGGTTGTAAATAGTCATCGTTATAATGCCATACATCCAGGCGTGCCAGTTCAAAATCTACCAGTGTGGTATCTTTTGCAGGGGTGATGGGTGCTGTTCCAAAAAATATTTTTTTACCATCCCTGCTGAATTTTATGTTGGCATTTTCGCTGATGGTAAAACCAAGCTGCATGCCCACTGTATTTTTTTCAGCAGTGAGTTTTGCACTGTCCTGCCCATTGGTATAATACCAAAGTTTGTAAAATTTTTGCAATGCCTTTGTACTGCTGTCACGTTCAACTACAAATGCCAGTTGTATTCCTTCTTCATCAAAACTGAAATTTTTTGCGTCGTTCAGGTTTCGCATGATGGTATCCATTTTTTCGGATGCCAGATTATAAACCAACACAAGCGCTATGCTGTTACTGTCTTTTGCAGCTTTTGTTGTTTT
>JANMWP010000431.1:0-4692 GCA_031394065.1 Chitinophagaceae bacterium | reverse complement strand
GCCCTGGTAGCTTCTTCGGTTGGTAAAAACCAACTGAGAAAAGTGCAGCTGTCGCCGCTTTCATCCGGTATTCTTCTAAAACTTACTTCGGGTATTTGAGCAAGCGCATTTTTTAACGCAGTATGATTTTTTTTCTGAATGGCTAAAAAAGTATCCAGCTTTTTTATTTGTGCCAGGCCAACTGCAGCATGTAATTCACTTATGCGGAAGTTATACCCGATGAAGGGATGCAGATCGGCTCCTCTATCAACGCCTTTGTGATCATGACCATGATCGGTATAACCGTCGCTTGCAACATACACATCTTCCCGGTTGGTCATAACTACGCCGCCTTCGGCACAGGTAATGGTTTTTACAAAATCAAAACTAAAGGTTCCGGCATCGCCGATGGTACCCAGTTTCTTTCCTTTGTAGGTGCCGCCAATACTCTGGCAGGCATCTTCCAGTAAAATTAAATTGTGTTCTTTGCAGATAGATTGCAATGCATCCATATCGGCCATGCTGCCGCACATGTGTACCGGCATTATGCATTTTGTTTTTGCTGTAAGCGCATTTCGTACTGCTTCAGGATCCAATGTTAAGGTATCATCCACATCCACAAAAACCGGAATGGCACCTACACTTATTACGGCTTCAAAACTTGCCACAAAAGTAAAAGAAGGCAAAATAACTTCATCGCCATAACCAATGCCTAAGGCACTCATGGCTGTTGTTATTGCCGCTGTGCCACTGCTTAATAACTGTGCATGTTTACAACCGAAGGTTTCGCAAATGGCATCTTCCAGTTCTTTAGCTTTCCATATTCCCTTGCGTGGGCCATCAAAACCATAGCGCATCATAATGCCTGTTTCCAAAACGTCATTTACTTCTTTAATTTCTTCTTTTCCAAAAAATTCATATCCGGGCATAAAATATAATTAAGAGATACAAAGGTAGAGAAAATGCTGTTTGTTTAGCAGGAATAATCGTTTGCTATCCTATTTCAGCCCACCCACTTCGGGCGTTTTAACAGGCGTTGCAAAATAATTCAGCCGTAAACTATCGCTCCATCCGTTTGTATTTTTAGCGAAGGATTTACTGCTGAAAAAAATCATGCCCTGTACATTGGGTGTTTTACGCAATGCTTCAATTTGTCGGGGTAGTTGTGTTGTATCTTTCCAGTAAGCATTGCTGCCGGCTTTATAAATGCCCAAACCTATATAACAGTTTTTACCATAACTGTGTTTACTCCACCAGTCTAAAATGATTTGGTAAGGAGCATTTTTTTGCTCAAACTCCCAATAGATCTGCGGAGCTACATAATCAATCCAGCTGTTTTTTAACCAGAGTAAAATATCGGCATATAAATCATCGTAGTTTGTTTGTCCGGCATGGGTGTTGCTGCCGTTAATAGAATCTTTATCAATATTGCGCCAAACACCAAATGGCGAAATTCCAAACTGGCATTTAGGATTTTCTTTTTTTATTACTTTGGATAATGACAGGATAATTGAATCAACATTGCTTCTGCGCCAGTCATCTTTATTCATGCCGTTTCCATATTTAACGTAACTGTCATTATCCGGAAATTCTTTACCGGCAATACGATACGGATAAAAATAATCGTCAAAATGAATGGCATCAACTGCATAGCGGCTTACCACATCTTTTACCACATTGGTTACATATTGTTGTGCCTCTTTAATACCCGGATCAAAATATTTTTTATCGCCATAATTTAAAAACCACTCGGGATGAATTTTAGTGATATGGCTTGCCGCTATGGATGATTTGCTGATATTAAAAACTGCCCGGTAAGGGTTCATCCATGCATGAAACTCCATACCCCGTTTATGTGTTTCGGCAATCATAAACTCAAGCGGATCGTAATAAGGCACGGGAGGTTGTCCTTGCGTACCGGTAAGAAACTCACTCCAGGGTTCGTACTGCGATGGATAAAATGCATCGGTAGCCGGACGTATTTGAACAATCAGGGCATTCATGCCATTGCGCTGGTGCATATCCAGCAATTTGATGAATTCTACTTTTTGCGAATCGGAATTAAGATTGCGGCTGGAAGGCCAATCAATATTATCAACAGTGGCAACCCAAACGCCACGAAACTCGGGTTTGCTTTGAGCAGCCGAAGCAATTGGCAATATGCAATATGCAATGAGAAATAAAGAAGAGAAAAATTTCATGAATATTTTTTATTAATCAGATTGACGGATTTTATCTAACAATTTATTTAAGGTTTTTGCTTCTGCATCGGATAGGTTACCCAAAATAGCATCCATATCTTTTTCATATTGATCAATGCCTGCCAATAATTTTTCTCCGGCTGAGCTGATGTTTACATCTACCAGCCGTTTATCTTTTTTGCAAATATTCTTTTTTGCAAGTCCTTTTAAAACAAGGCGGTCAACAATACGGCTGGTGTCGCTCATTTTATCAAGCATGCGTTCCCGAATCTGTAAGGTAGATATTGGTTTGCCTGCACCTCTTAAAATGCGGAGGATATTGTATTGCTGAGCAGTAACACCTTCATTATCGAATACTTTTTTCATCTTCTCATTCATCCAGTTATAGGTATAAATAAGATTGATGATGCCTTTTTGATATTCGTTTCGGAATGCAGGCTGGCTGATATCTTTTTCTATACTCATAAATACAAGTTAGTTATCTGTTATTGGTTTTCCGTTATGGAATTTGTAACCTCAGGCGATTTATCAAATTCATTGATATAAATTTTTACCATGATCAGAAAATAACTGATAAGCAAAGGCCCGAAAATGAGTCCCATAAACCCAAAAAGGTTAAGACCCACAATAACACCCAGTACAGTAATAACGGGATGCACATCGCCCATATATTTCATCAGTTTTAAGCGGGCTATATAATCTACATTGCCTGTAACAACAATACTGTAAATAGTAAGGCCAATAGCAGGCAGGTTACTGTCATGGATAAATAAATATCCAACCAGCGGAACCCAAATGATCATGGTGCCCACCAGTGGGAAAAACGCAAATACGCCTGTTACAAAACCCCAAAGCCCCCAATCGTCTACACCAAAGATACAGTAGCCAAGTGCTGCAAATGCGCCCTGCACAATACATATAATGGGGATACCCAGCGCATTTGCCCGTATCATCATTTTAGTTTCGCCAGCCAGCAGATTAACATTATCGTGCTTTAAGGGAATGATTTTACTCAAATACTTTTCCATATCACGACCGTGTATCAATAAATAATACAAAAGAAAAAACATGATGATGAGATTTGTAAGCAAAACCATGGTGCTGTTTATGATACGGGGTATATAAGCCGAAATTTTTTGGGCAATTGTTTTGGTACTTTCGGCCGATAAAATAGTAATGCCTGTTTTTTCATGAACTTTTGCCGATACAGATTGAATACCTGCTATTATTTGCTCCTGGTTTTCGGCAAGCGAACTTATTTTAGGCGATGCCAGGGTTATGCTTAAATAGACCGGTAATGCAATAATGATAAGGTAACCAAAAATAAATAGCAGTGCCGTCCAGCCTTTTCTCCATTTTCTTTTAAAAATGAGTTGAAAATATAAAGTGCGGCTTAAAATATATAAAGTGATACCGCCAAGCAGGCCAGGGATAAAAATTGTAAGTTGACTTATCAGTAAGACTGCTATCAACAGAATCAATATCAGTATAAGTATCTGCCTGAGGCGTTCATTAAAACCGGGTTGACTCATAAACTCATTTTATTAATGAAAGATAAAAACATTTACTCCTGCCAAACAGAAACTCCTTCGCTGCAATTGGCACAAATATCAATATTTTTCCGGCTTTTCATCAGTTGGTTTCTAAACTGTTTATAATTATCGTTGTGCCATATTTCTTTAAACGGCTGGGTTTTTAAATTGCCCAGTTGGTGGGAGGCATCTTTATCAAAGCAACAGGGTACAACCAACCCATCCCAGGTAATTACATTGGCGTGCTGCAGTTTCCAGCAGCGATTTGCTAATTTATTTTTTGCTGTATAAGAACCATCTTCATTTTTTTTATAGCGGCTGTATTTATCAATGGAGGGTATCAGGTTGTTGGGGTCGGTTTTATATTCGTACACCTGTGCAGTTTTAAAACGAACTTCATCAACACCCACTTCTTTTGCAAGGCGTTTGATATCTTCAATCTGGTGTTCGTTTGGTTTAACCACCAAAAACTGAAAGAAAACAAAGGGTGTTTTACTTTTTAGTTCCTTCTTCCACTTCATAATATTTTTTGCACCCTCCAGCACTTTTTCAAGATTACCTCCCACCCGGTATTGCTGGTAAACATCCTGCGTGGTGCCATCAATAGAAATGATCAACCGGTCTAAACCGCTCTCCACCGTTTTTTTGGCAGCTTCGTCATTTAAGTAATGGGCATTGGTTGATGTGGCTGTGTAAATTTTTTTATTGCTGGCGTATTTAACCATTTCCAGAAAATCGAGATTCAGGTAAGGTTCGCCCTGGAAATAAAAAATGAGATACAATAATTCCTTGTGAATATCATCAATGGTTTGTTTAAAAAAACCGTTTTGCAACATACCCGTTGGCCGGCTGAACTGCCTGAGACCGCTGGGACACTCCGGGCAGCGGAGATTACAACTGGTTGTAGGTTCAAAAGAAATGGAAACGGGATAGCCCCATTGCACCGGCCTGTTTAATAACCGGCTAATATAGAAACTGCT
>JANMWP010000429.1:0-7008 GCA_031394065.1 Chitinophagaceae bacterium | reverse complement strand
TGTTAAATTCATGGGGTGGATACATGGAGCTCTTTTTATTTCATTTATTTACTTTGCATTTGAGGTAATGGGATCACTAAAAAAGAATTTTTTATGGTTCGGGAAGGCTTTTGCCGCTGCATTTATTCCGCTTGGTACATTTATTTTCGACAGGGAATTAAAAAAAGAAGCTGCTTTACTGGCTGAAAACTGATCTTATCTCCACATTTTTATTACATCTTTAGCTGCTCATTCAATTTATTAGTTGAATAAGACCCCTATTTATTTTAAATTTGATTAGATTTTTTATCAAACTTTAATAAAATGATTAAACGGTTGTCAATAATAAGAGTAATCTTTTTAGGTTTAATATTTTCAGGGGTTAATGTTCAACAGGTAAAAGCGCAGGATAAAGCGAAGATATTACACGAATTAAATTCGCTTTTGATTAATACGGTAATGGTTGATTTTTTTACCCCTCCGGTAGCAAGCCGTATTTATGCCTATTCCAACATCGCATTTTATGAATGCATCAGGCTTGATGATCCTTCACTTAACACTTTATCTGGCAGGTTAACCGGACTTGGTAAATTACCTGCTTCGCCGGCAAACAGCAAGGTTGATAATTTTATTGCCGCAGCTGTTTCTTTTTCTTATGCAGCACAAAGTCTGGTAGGCTCCGAATATAAACTGGAAGACTGGCGTCAAAAATTTCTGGATTCACTTTTATATAAGGGTGGCAATGCAGAGCTGATAAAAAATTCTATCCTGTATGGTAAATTGGTTGCTGATAGTGTTTTTGCCTGGGCCAAAAGAGACAACTACAATCAATCCCGTGGTTTACCAAGATTTACAGTTTCACAGGAACCCGGTACCTGGCAACCAACACCAGCCGATTACGCACAGGCTATTGAGCCGCACTGGAAAACCATCCGACCATTAACTTTAAGCTCAGCATCACAGTTTTCGCCAGTGGAAAAACTGGAATACAGTCGCAAAAAAAATTCACCATTTTATAAAACCATGATGGAGGTTTACGAAACGGTAAAGAATCTAGACACCACACAAAAAGCCATTGCAAAATATTGGGATGATAACCCGAATGTTTCGGTAAACATGGGTCACCTTAATTATTTTATTCATAAAATTTCGCCGGGCGGCCACTGGATGATGATTACAAAGCAGGCCTGTGAAGAAAAAAAAGAAACAGTAAGCCGTTCTTCACTTGCTTATACACTTACGTCCATTGCAGTGTTTGATGGTTTTATTTCCTGTTGGGATGAAAAATTCCGCAGCAACCTTGTTCGTCCTATAACGGTTATAAACGACTATGTAGATAAAAACTGGCAACCTTATATTCAAACACCGCCATTTCCTGAATTCACCAGTGGGCACGCTGTAATTTCAAATGCCACAGCAACTGTACTTACCGGCCTATTTGGCGACAATTACGAGTTTACAGATGCCACTGAAATTCCATTTGGAAACGACACCCGGCATTTTAAATCGTTTTATGAAGCCGCTACAGAAGTAAGCTGGAGCAGGGTTTATGGCGGTATTCATTATCCGGCCACAGCACGTATCAGTATTTTACAAGGTAAAGAAGTTGGAAAGCATGTGTTGCAAACTTTATATCCTGCAGCAATTAAATAAAACCAGGTATGTCACTTATCAAACGTTATTTATTCTCAATTTTAGTAATTGTAATTACTCCTGTTGCTGCATTTGCACAGCAGCAAAATGCTGTAAAGCTTTTCACCAATTTACCGCAAAGCGAAACCGGAATTAATTTTAGAAATGATATAGTTGAAACAGCAGCAATGTTTTTGTATGTGTACGAAAACCTGTATATAGGTACTGGTGTAAGTATTGGCGATATTAATAATGATGGATTACCGGATATCTATTTTAACTCAAGCCTTGGCAGTAATAAATTGTATTTAAACCTGGGCAATTTTAAATTCAGGGATATAACGGAATCTGCAGGTGTTGGCGACAGCATAGGTATAAAGACCGGTGTAAATATGGTTGATATTAATAACGATGGCTACCTCGATATTTTCATCTGCAAATCGGGATATAAAGATCCGAACCTCCGTAAAAAAATTCTGTACATCAACAACAAAAATAACACATTCACAAACCGTGCTGCAGCGTATGGGCTTGAAGAATCAAGTTATACCATACAGGCTTATTTTTTTGATTATGATAAGGATGGAGATAAGGATGTTTTTTTTGTGGATCATCCGATTGATTTCAGCAAATCAATGACCATTCCGGCTACCGTTGTAAATGGAAAAACGGTTTATGCTGCAGATACCAACACTGTTTATGTAAGCGACCGGTTATTTGAAAACAGGAACGGAAAATTTGTTGATGTTACTAAAAAAGCCGGCGTTACTACACATGCTTTTGGTTTAAGCGCTTCCATTGCAGATATTAATAATGATGGCTGGCCAGATATTTATCTTGCCAATGATTTTAATAAACCCGATATGCTTTTTATAAACAATGGCAACGGAACATTTACCGATAAACTTACATCGTATATAAGGCATGTTAGTTTTTCTGCAATGGGATCCGATATCAGCGATTTTAATAACGATGGACTTGAAGATATTTTTGTGGTGGATATGGCTGTGGAAAATCCCGTAAGACAAAAGCAACTCTTTGCCGTAAATCAAAATTACGACAAATTTAACCTGATGCTTAAGTATGGTTTGTTTTATCAATATCCGCATAATAGCCTGCAACTTAACAATGGCAATGGAAGTTTTAGCGAGATAGCCAATTATGCCGGCGTTGCCGAAACCGAGTGGAGCTGGGCACCGCTTATTGTTGATTTGGATAATGATGGATGGAAAGATATGTATATTACCAATGGTTTGAAAAGAGATATGACCGATTGGGATTACAAGGTTTTTGTACTCGATTCGGTTATAAACGTTATGCAAAAAGGAAAAGCCGTTGATATGAATTTATGGCTGCAAAGCATGCCTTCGGTGCCCACTAAAAATTATTTTTACCACAACAATGGCAGCCTGAAATTTGATAACTATACCAATACCTGGAGTGATGCCCCGCCCTCTTTTTCAAACGGAGCAGCTTATGCAGACCTGGATAATGATGGTGACCTTGATTTAGTTGTAAACAATGTTGATGGCCCCGCTTTTATTTTAAAAAACAATATCCGGGAGTTGAATGCATCATCTCATTATCTCAGGTTTCGTTTTTATAAAACCCCGGGTTCAAACGAAGAAATTTATGGCACAACTGTAAAACTTACCAATTCAAAAGGACAGATACAATTGCAGCACTACCATCCGCAACATGGCTTTTTATCAAGCATGGAGCATGTGCTTCATTTTGGTACCGCTGATGAAACTGTAATTACTAAAGCTGAAATAACTTTTCCCAATCAAAAGAAAATTATTCTGGATAATGTAAAAACCGACCAGGAATTAACCTTGTATGAAACGAATGCAACTAATATCAGCAATACAATAATTGCAAAATCAAACAACGTTTTTAAAGACATAACTACTGAAGGGAAATTAAAATATATACAAACCGAAAATGATTTTATAGATTTTAAAAGAGAGCCGCTGATACCTTACAAGTGTAGCCGCAAAGGGCCTTACTACGCCAAAGCAGATGTAAACGGAGATAAGCTGGAGGATTTGTTTATTGGCGGTGCTGCAGGTTTTGAAGGAACGCTATTGATTCAAAACACAAATGGATCTTTTACAGAAAAAAAGCAGGCTGCTTTTACTGCCGATAAAAACCAGGAAGACATGAGTTCTCTTTTCTTTGATGCAGATGGAGATGGCGATATGGATTTATATGTGGTAAGTGGCGGTGCAGAGTTTAAGCAAGGGGATAATTTATACCAGGATCGTTTATATAAAAATGACGGTAAAGGAAATTTTACAGCCGCCCCCAATGTATTGCCACAGGAAGGTTTTAACGGGTCCTGCGTTACTGCATTGGATTATGATGCAGATGGAGACCTGGATCTTTTTGTGGGCGGACATGTTTTGCCGGGTAAATTTCCAAAACCTGAAAGAAGCATGCTGCTGCAGAATAACAAAGGAATATTTACAGATGTAACCAACCAGATTGCAGAAGCTTTACTGAGCCCCGGCATAGTTAACCAGGCTGTTTGGGCTGATGTGGATGGTGATGGAAAAAATGAATTATCTATAAGTGGCGAGTGGATGCCTTTGGAAATATTTGGTTTTGAAAACGGCCGGTTTACAAAAAAACAAAATACGGTTCATATCATACTGCCATCAAAAAAAGATACGCTTATCAGCATGGATGCACTAAGCGGTTGGTGGTATAATATGAAGGCAGACGATATTGATAAAGATGGCCGCATGGATTTTGTGATGGGAAACCGGGGATTAAATTCTCCCATGAAAGGAAACATCAATGAGCCCTGTACCATTTATGCAAAAGATTTTGATAACAACGGAAGTTATGATGCCGTGCTTGGTTTTTACCAGTGGGGCAAATGTTATCCGCTTTACAGCCGTGATCAGCTGATTGACCAGATACCCTCTATGCGTAAGAAATTTGTACGTTACAAAGATTATTCGGGCAAAACACTGGATGGTATTTTTACAACTGCAGAGAAAAATAATATGGATGTTTATAAAACCAATTTTTTTGAATCGGGTGTGTTGATGAATGAAGGCAATAATACTTTCCGTTTTATTCCTTTTCCTGAAAAAGCCCAGCTCTCTACCATTAATGATATGGTTATTGATGATATAGATAACGATGGTATAAAAGATATTCTGGTTTGTGGCAACTCCAATGATCCTGCAGTAATGATAGGTGTGTATGATGCAACATCGGCCTTACTTTTAAAAGGAACCGGTGGTGGCAATTTTACTGCTGTATCGCCTGTTGATGATGGGTTAAATGTAAAAGGAGAATCACGTAAAATGGTTTACCTGAAAGATAAAGGCAAATCAACTTTGATATTTTTAAAAAATGATGCGGCGGCGCAGGTGTTTATGAAGAAGTAAAAAAACCTCTTAGCAGTTTTAATCTTTTAATGCCTCGTAGAGGCAAGAGATTGGTAGAATAATAAACCCAGTCAAAAAAAGTGCCATGGCACGAAAGATTGTTACTTTAGTCTATCATGCCCATGGCATTTATTGATATTTTTTGTTCTTGTTCTACCAATATATCGTCCCTAACGGGACTTATCGAAATAACTACGACAATGGATTAAATTATTATTTCAACAACAACTTCCCAAACTTTTCTATCTCTGCAAGTTCCAATGCAGCAATATTTTCATTGTTATCAAACTTCGATTTTAAAAACAATAATCTTTTGTGTTGAGGATATTTAGCAAGGATTGCATTAATCATATTCCCAACAGCGTCATCTTTTACAGGCATGGGTGCCGAAATAGTTGCTGCAGCCCTTTCCCTTGTTGGCTTTTTTTTGATGATGGCTTCTAAGGTTGCCAGCCTGCCCTGAGAAATATTTGCGGTTTTACCTGCTTTACTGTGAAGGCCCTCCAGTTGTTTTTTACTCAGTCCGCCACGGTTACAATACTGCTGGTGCAAACTGTTTACAAAGTTTGATGTTGGGTGGGCTTTCACCATTTCGTTCAATATATCTAAAAGTATATCCATTGTACCGGTGCAGTGAAAGTAGATAAATCTTTTTACAAACAAAATATAAAACCATCAGGGATATAAAATACAAAAGCCACAGTTAAGTGGCTTTTGTATTCCTGTTTTAAAAACTAATCATCTTTTTTACCGCGGCCTTTTCCTTTGCTCTTATTTTTATCCTGCCCGTTATGGTTTCCATTGTCATGGTTGTTTTTAATAATCACCTGTCTGTTTTCATAATTTTTGTAACGTACATATCTTACTTTGTGGTCGTTAAAATTTTTATACGCATCATGTGTTTTAAAAACTACTTTATAACCCGAGTATAAATTATAGCTGGAATACATTGGCGGCAGTGCATTGGAAAAAATCCATCTGTTACCCGAAAAATAAACAAACTGCCTTTGAGGTACATAATAATAGGTTTCAATGTCGGGCATGTAATAATATTCTGCATAATCGTAACCAGTAGGTCCCCATTCAGGCTGCTGGCCTATATTAATGTTGATTCCCACTTTTACCTGTGCAGTTGCATGGTTAACAAAAGCAATTGCTGCAAAAGTTAACAGTATGCTAAACAATAATTTTTTCATTTTATTTTTTTTGATTCAACTGTAATAAGCCAAATACAATGCCAAAAAAATAAATGATGGGAATTTTACAAAACTATAAGATCTGATTGTGTTGTCTTGCCAATAATCACTAATTCATCGCCAATCTTAATCCATTTTCCAAATTCTGATGGAGGTATGTAGCAATCAACCGATAAATAATAGGCATGTCCATATGCTTCCAGGGTTGAACCTGGTGGAAGATTTGCTGCTCTTTGAGTTGCAAATAATTTCTGAAACCCATGTATTACTTCTCCTGTTTGCGGATGCCGCGTTGGTACTACACATCTTGCACGTGGGCTCAATCCAAATAAAGTTGTATCTCCAATTTTAAATTCAATGGCTGTTCCTTCTTCAAAAAAAAGTTTGTCTTCCCAAAAATCCGGTACGTTAATAATTTCAATAGTTGCCCTGAAGCGTTTTCTTGTTTCTTCAATATCCATATCATTAAACCAGCCTGCAACATCTTTAAGGCTGGCGTTTGATAAAACCGTTACGCCGCTTTTAACCGGTACGTCTAAAAATCTGCCTTCCGTATCTCTTGATAATGTAACATTCATGTTAAAAAATGCAGAGAGAAATTCATCAATGGCTGCTTTATCTATTTTCAGGTGAAAACTATTCCAGGTATCAGCTGTTTCGTGCCTGAATGAAATAATTTCATTTTCAAAATCTATTTCAGATCTCAGCAGGTGTACCAGCGCATTTGATTTTCCATTTACAAATTTGCCATTACTGTCGCAAATGGCAAATTCCCGGTCATGTTCCAAACAGCCACC
>JANMWP010000427.1:0-2527 GCA_031394065.1 Chitinophagaceae bacterium | reverse complement strand
GTTGACCTGGGTTTAAGCACAACACCAACTGTTGAAATGGCTGTTACATTTGAAAATGCAGCCGGTGGTATTATTCTTACTGCAAGCCATAACCCAAAAGAATGGAATGCTTTAAAATTGCTGAACAACAAAGGTGAATTCATCAGCGGCGATGAAGGCAAACTTATTTTAATGGCTGCAGAAAAGGAAGATTTTAAATTTGCAACTGTTGATAAACTGGGTACTTATACCAAAGATGAAAGCCTTTTACAAAAACATATTGATGCAGTTTTAAATTACGAACTGGTTGATGCTGCCGCCATAAAAAAGAAAAATTTTAAAATAGTTATTGATGCAGTAAACAGCACAGGCGCTATTGCAGTACCGGCTTTATTAAAACAACTGGGTGTTACAGATATGGTGGTTTTAAATGAAGAAGTTAATGGGCATTTTGCCCATAATCCCGAGCCACTGCCCGAGCATTTAACTGACTTAAGCAATGCTGTGGTAAAACACAATGCCGACCTGGGCATTGCAATTGACCCCGATGTTGACCGCCTTTGTTTTGTTTGCGAAGATGGCAGCATGTTTGGCGAAGAATATACTTTGGTGGCTGTGGCAGATTATGTGTTGAGTAAAAGAAAAGGTAACACGGTTTCCAACATGTCTTCTACCAAAGCCTTAAAAGATGTAACCATAAAACATGGTGGCGAATATACTCCCAGCATGGTTGGCGAAGTGAACGTGGTAAATAAAATGAAGGTGGTAAATGCAGTTATCGGCGGCGAAGGCAATGGCGGTATTATTGTACCCGACCTGCATTACGGCCGTGATGCTTTGATCGGTATTGCACTTTTTTTAACCCATCTTGCCAAAAGCAAAAAAACCACCAGGCAGTTACGCAATACCTATCCCGATTATTTCATCAGTAAAAATAAAATTGAGCTGAGCAATGGTACCGATGTAAAAACTATTTTTGAAAATATTAAAGACCTGTATAAAAATCAACCGATAAATGACGAAGACGGGTTGAAGATTGAATTTGATAACGATTGGGTGCATTTACGCACCAGCAATACCGAACCCATCATTCGCATTTATGCCGAAAGTAATTTTGCAACAACAGCAGATAATATTGCAAAAAGATTGATGCAGGATATTGGGAAGATGATGTAACGAAATGTTGATGGTTCATGGTTGATGGTTCATAGAGCTGCAACTTGAATAAACTATCAACTATGACAATACAATGAACAATGAACTATTAACCATGAACAGAATCTATTTCGACAACGCCGCCACCACCGCACTTGATGCACAGGTGCTGGAAACCATGATGCCTTACTTAACCGAAAAATTTGGTAATCCATCTTCCATTTATTCTTATGGGAGAGAAACAAGAATGGCTATTGAAACTGCCCGTAAAACGGTTGCGAAAATTTTAAATGCACACCCTGCCGAAATATTTTTTACAAGCGGTGGCACCGAGAGCAGCAACACGGCTATCTCCTGCGCCATACGTGATCTTGGCTGTAGGCATATCATTACATCGCCAATAGAACATCATGCTGTAACACATACTGTTGAGCATATAGATAACATGGACATTGCCAAAGTGAGCTATGTAAAATTATTACCCAACGGACATGTAGATATTGACGACCTGGAAAAATTACTGGCAGCAGCCGAAGAAAAAACACTGGTTACATTAATGCATGCCAATAACGAGATCGGTAATATTTTAGACATTCATGCCGTGGGCGAATTATGTAAATTGTATGGCGCCATTTTCCATAGCGATACCGTGCAAACCGTTGGCCACTTTCCTTTCGACCTGCGTAACACACCGGTACATTTTATTACCGGTGCTGCACATAAATTTCACGGGCCAAAAGGCGTGGGCATTTTATACATCAACGAAAATGTACGCATAAAACCCTTTGTGCATGGCGGCGGACAGGAACGCAACATGCGTGCCGGCACCGAAAACCTCTATGGCATTGTAGGTTTTGCAAAAGCGCTTGAAATGTCTACCGCCAATTACGAAGAAGACAGCGCTTATATCGGCACGCTGAAGTATTACATGATGGATGAATTAAAAAAACATATTCCCGGTGTTGGTTTTAATGGCGATGCTTTGGGCAGGTGTTTATACACCGTACTCAGTGCCAGTTTCCCCAAGACAGAAAAATCGGAGATGATACTTTTTAATCTCGACATTAATAATATTTGCGCCAGCGGCGGCAGTGCCTGCACCAGCGGCGCCGACCAGGGCAGCCATGTTATCCGTGCCATTAACAACAACCCCAACCAGGTAACCGTGCGTTTTAGTTTTAGTAAACACAATACCAGGGACGAAGTTGATACGGTGGTGGAGAAGTTGAAGGAGCTCGTGTAGGAACACGCCTGTGGCGTGTTCGTTTCAATTCGCCATAGGCGAATTCTTTTATTTTTTGCCTTTGGCAAAAACAGAACACACCGCAAGGCGTGTTCCTACAAATACAAATTTGCCCCTGACAAAATAATTTTTATTTACCTGGCTTTATTA
>JANMWP010000401.1:0-2497 GCA_031394065.1 Chitinophagaceae bacterium | reverse complement strand
ACCGACAGAAATAATTTTGAAGAATTAAATTCGGAAAGGTTAATCCGGAAAGATTCTGCTTTACTGTCTCAAAAATCATACACCACTTATCCAACAGTTAATAATTATATAAACGGTGGTATTGATATTCAGTTTACGCCTAAGTTTAATGCAGGTTATGACTTGCGTATGAGTTATACAAATGGTAAAAGCTTTGCCGTAAATGGAATTGATATCAGCAAATCCCCATTCCCTGCTGTACTTGGCAAAAACATTTCGGACATTAACAACACAAATAAAACCACGTATATCGGAAATAATGTTTCGGCTAAATATAAGATTGATACCCTGGGTAGTGAATGGACCGCCCAGTTTGATCATAATTACTACAGGTACAGAAATACCCAGTTCTATAAAAACAACTACTACTTACCTGTAAGGCCTGCTGTTTCGGGCGATGGTGTAAACAGTACTAACAAAAGTATTTTTCTTTTTCAAACAGACCTTACGCTAAAACTGCCAAAGTCGTTAACCATAGAAGCCGGATTTAAAGCAACAATCAGCAACAGCGAAAACAGTTCAAACTATATAAAGGATACCGGAAACAATATAAAATTTGTTGATGCTTTTCAAACAAATACTTTTAAGTACAATGAAAAAATAACAGCGGCTTACCTGCAGTTATCAAAAACGTTTTCAGGGTTTACAATTAAACCGGGACTGCGGCTGGAAGTAACAGATATTAACGGTAAACAATTAATACCTAAAGACACTACTTTGTCTTTGAAGCGAACGGATGTTTTTCCTTACCTGTTCATTAAACACAAACTGTTTAAACTGTTTGGATTTCCATTAATCGGAAATGCCATTTACCGGAAAAGTATCAAACGGCCTTACTACGAAATTCTGAATCCTTATCCAAAATATATAGATCAATATCTTTATGATGTGGGTAATCCAAAACTGAAACCACAGTTTACAACCAACTACGAAATTAATGTTACGTATGATAATATCCCTGTGCTTGCGTTGGGTATCAATAATACAAAAGATATTTTCAGCAATGTAACCTACCAGGATAGTAACCGGATTGCTTACCGTACTTATGATAACCTTGGGAAGAATAAAGAAGTATATGCAAAGATTATTGGCGGTATTCCACCCGGTGGTAAATATTTTTTTTATGTAGGTGCACAATATAATTACAACCACTACACCGGATTTTATGAGGGCCTTCCGTTAAATTACAAACGTGGAAGCTGGACTTTTTTCATGTTCCAGGAATTAAAAGTGACCAAAAAATTTACCATTAACATGCAGGGCTTTCTGCGTACTAAAGGTTTACAAAATTTATATGAGCTGAATACTTTTGGCGGATTATTTGTTTCGGCAAACAAAAGTTTTTTAAAGAAAAAAGCAAATCTTATTCTATCGGTTAATGATCTTTTGCATACCAACCAGGTTTCTTTCAGCTTACAACAAGGTACAGTAAGTGCCCAGGGCAAACGTATAAATGATACCCGTAGGCTGGGTCTGACTTTCCGTTATAATTTTGGGATTAAACCTAAAGAGGAAAATAAGAAATCGTTTGAAGCGCCGGCTGAAGCTAACTAAATAATTTTTCTGCCACAGCTACGCTTTCCGGCTTTCCTACATCAACCAGTTTATCACCGCTGTGGTCGTATCCATAAATTGGGTAATTGGCAGCAAGACTGAGATAGGTTTCTACCAACGAAAATTTTCCACGTTGCGGAATCAACTCAAATACTTCTGGTTGAAAAACAACAACACAACTGTAAGCCATTTGCTTAAGATTATGTTTTACAATAGATATTTTTTCTTCGCCTGTATTTATATTACGCCAGCCGCAAAGCCTGTTATCATCATCAAATAAAAAGTATCGGGATGTTTTTCTGGTGGTAATACCAAAGGAAATAAGCGACTTTTTATCCTGATGAAATTTGATAAGGTCATTAATATTCAGGTCTGTTAAAAAATCTGCGTTGAGCGTAACAAATGGTTCACCATTCTGTAACAGATCTTTTGCTTTTAATAATCCGCCTCCGGTTTCCAGCACTTTGTTGCTTTCATCACTGATCAATACATTACTTCCCCAACCTTTATTTTCTTTGATGGCGTCAATAATCTGTTGCGGAAAGTGATGAACATTTACAACTACATCTTTAATGCCGTAGTATTGCAGATACTCAATATTGCGTTGCAATAAAGATTTACCATTAACCAAAGCCAATGCTTTAGGGTGAGTATCAGTCCATGGTTTAAATCTTGTGCCCAAACCGGCCGAAAATATCATTGCACGCCCCCCCGCCCCTAAAGGGGAGCTTTGGTCTCTAGTGCTTTTTATTTCTTCTATTTTTTTGTTGATGTCTTCCAAAATTTTTTCGGGATTATTTTTTACTTGTGAATTGGTGAATCGAATTACATATATTCCAAGTCCTTCAATTTCTGCTTGCCGTATTGCATCATTTATTTTTACATCTTCTTTATTGTGTATGCC
>JANMWP010000384.1:0-5691 GCA_031394065.1 Chitinophagaceae bacterium | reverse complement strand
AAATGGATAAACCTGAAATGAAAAAAATCACTAAAGTTGCCCGGGATACAAAGTTTGACAAGATTGCGGACAATAATTTTCCTACAGTAATTGGCTCAATAGGTTTTGCTTATAAATAACACTAAATTCTCTTTTCAGGCCAGGCCAAATCTAAATACAAATCCAGCATGAAGACTCCTGGCCTGTGAACTTAAAATTTTACGGCTCTTTATGGTCTGCCATAAAATCAAAGGTTTCCGCAGATATCTCATTATCCTGATCGCAATGCGTAATTTGGGCAAATGCACTGTATGTAGCTCCAATAAACCATGGTAACGTAAATAACAAACCAATTAAGCATGGTAAGGCACTTATAATAAGAATAAGGCCCATCAATAAAAAGAAACCAAGCAATTGAAACAGGTTATGCCTGGCTATCCTGCGGCTCATTTCCATGGCAGGCCATGCCTGCATTTTGTAAATAACAATAAAATGGGTTTTAAATGCCCACAGGGCCGAGATAAATAATAAAGCAACCATCAATAATAATAACGAAACAATAAACTTGCTGTCGAACAACTGTAAAAAAGCCCGCCTTATTTCTTCCTGCCTTGTAAAAGGATCTGCACCCTGTGATAATTTGAACAGGTTTATTATCTCATCTAAATAATTGAAAAATACCAGGCAGGTTAACAATAAACCTATTACGCCCTGGATAAGTGTACTGATGGCAATGGGTTGCAGAAACTTAAACCCTTTAAACATATCACCAAAATCGGTCCATCCTTTACCTTGTGAAATATTCCACGTAACATAAATAGCGCCTGCCAGAAAGCAAGGGCTTAATATCAGGTTATTAACGATGCCGCCAACAAAGGGTATAATGCCAACACCTGCCCCCACTACCACTGCAACAATACCACCCAGAATATAATAACCCAAGTTTTTTGATACCAGGTTCCAGCCATCGGATAATGCCTGGCCAATAGAAAAAGTTGATTTATCAGTTTTAAGTTCTTCCAGTGTTTTCATTGTATTTTTTTGATAAACTTAGTGTAAAATATCTTTTAAAAAAACTAAATTAATAATTTTTGCTGTGCGGCCTTTTTTCAGCAACGGTTGGTTACGCATCAGCCGAATGTGAATATGAATGGATGTATTTCAAATTGTCGCAGCGTATTAAAGGGTTGCCAACCTTCACTAAAAGATTTTAAAGTTTAAATGAACTTGATAAAGGTTGGCAACCCTTGCGTAAATTTGGAATGCGCCCATCTGAATTGCCATGTCCTGAAATTCCACAGCTTTTGTAACTTGTAACAACAATCAAACAAGATGAGAATTTTATTCCTGCGGTTCTTATTCAATCATTCCTTTAATCGTATGCATTTTAAAAAACGTCTATGATTAAAGCCGTTTTATTTGATCTTATTGGTACCACTGTAAGTGAAACCGATCCGGAGATCATCAACAACTGTTTTGAAAAAGCATTTTCTGATAATAATATACCGGTAGATACTTCCCTGATAAAAAAAAACAGGGGAAAAGACAAAAGACTTATTATTACGAATGTTTTAAAATTTCAGCAACTTTCTTTATCACATGTACAGGATATTTATACATCATTTAAAAAAAATGTGCTGACAAATATTAATAAGTTCATTGAAAATAATGGGGCAAAGGAAATATTTTTGTACCTGCAGGACCGGCATATTAAACTGGGTATAGGAACAGGTTTAGAAAGAGATATTTTTACTGAGATTTTTTATCGTCTAAACTGGAACAATATTCATTTTGACTATATTGGTATTGGGGATGAAACCGGCAGAGGCCGGCCTTATCCCGATATGATTTTTGACATGATGAATAAGCTATCTGTTTTAGACAAAGGCGAATTTTTAAAAGTTGGAGACACTGTTGCAGATATAGAAGAAGGTAAAAATGCAAAAGTTTTGACAGCAGTAATACTATCCGGTACACAAAGCAAAGACGACCTGTTAAATGCAGCACCTGACTATGTGCTGAATTCATTAATTGATATAAAAAAAATTGTATAAAAATACATTTGGCCAAACACGTATGAATAGAATACTCCTTGCTGCTTTAACGATCATTACTATACAGAGCTTTGCACAAACGGAAACCGATCCTAAGGTATTTCGCATTACCTCTGCATACACATCCTTCCCAGATACTGCAAGGGCAGCAGGACACAGCTATGACAAGGTTTTATATACTGCTGCAGCGCATTACAGCGATAGCAGTGTACTGATTATAGTGCCTCCAGATTTTAAAGCTGGAAAAAAGGTGGATGTAATTTTTTGGTTTCATGGCTGGAGAAATAATATTGACACTGCCGCTGCTTACTTTGAATTGACAAGCCAGTTTGTTGCAGCTAATTGCAATGCCATACTTGTTTTGCCTGAAACAACAAAAGATGCACCGGATAGTTATGGTGGCAAGCTGGAGCAGCAAACTGTTTTTAAGCACTTGTTGCAGGATGTGATGAATGAATTGAAAAAGCAAAAAATTACCGGTAAAAAAACAAAACCGGGTAATATCGTACTGGCCGGGCACAGCGGCGCTTTCAGGGTAATGGCATATATTTTACAGAATGGAGGTATTGAAGTAAAGCAGATCATTTTATTTGATGGCCTGTATAGCCAGATTGAAAAATATACCGGTTGGATTGAGGCGGATGGGGCTCACCAATTTATTAATCTATACACAAACAAAGGTGGTGGAACCGATGAAGTATCTGAAAAAATGATGCAGGGATTGCGTGAAAAAAATATCACGTTTATTAACCTGGAAGAAAAAGAAGTGAATGCTGCCATGCTAAAAGAAAATAAAGTTATTTTTATTCATAGCCTTAAAGAACACAATGATGTTATTAACAGGCCCGATCATAACTTCCGGCTGTTTTTAGAGAACAGTATTTTTTTAAAGTCGGCACATTAATTTCATTATGTCTTTTTTTGCAAATTAAATAAATCATGAACCAGCACATTGCCCATATTGCTTTGGTAGTTACCGATTACGATGAAGCCATAAAATTCTACACCAAAAAATTAAATTTCACTTTGATAGAAGACACAAAGCTCAGCGAAACAAAACGCTGGGTAATGGTAAAACCAAAAGGCGAAGGGCAATGTTGTTTATTACTGGCACAGGCCGCCAACAACGAACAAAAAAGCAGGGTTGGTAACCAAACAGGCGGCAGGGTATTTTTATTTTTATATACCGATGATTTTTGGCGTGATTATAATGATATGCAGGATAAGAAAATAAATTTTGTGCGGCCACCGGTAAAAGAAATTTATGGAACTGTCGCTGTTTTTGAAGACCTGTATGGCAATTTGTGGGATTAAATATAACCAGCAATGTGAACTAAATGTTAAGTGTCAGCTTGAAATGCTTAAATAAAAACAGGTTGGCTGTAATACAATTATTTTCTCTAACCCCTTTATTAACAGGTGTTTCAGCTTGCGGTATTCCCGTTGGACAAATCAGTTTGGGCAGCACATTGGTTTGCAATCGCCAAAAAACCGTTCTACTTTTACATCATCAAAGCAATTAAATACCTGTTGATTGCAATAACAGCGGACCTGCCCCGCCTTTTAATTTTTATTTGCTACCTGAAAAATAATCCGATTGTTTACTATCAATTTTTTAATCAACAATTATTAGTAACCATTAAATTAAACTTTATGAAACAGATTAAAACAATCATCGCAATCGCCATTTTTTCGGTCATTAGTGTTATGCAGGTAAATGCTGCCGACACCACAACTTTAAACCCTGCACTTCCTGTAGAGTTGAAGTATGCCGGCACTTTTAAAAACCAGCCGCTTATTCAGTTAAACTTTTCCGGTTCAAAAGATGAAAATGTATTCAACATTGTCATCACCGATGAAGCAGGTGTTGTGTTTTACAATGCCGATCTTAAGGGCGAAGTTTTTTCAAAACAATTTTTGCTGAATACAGATGACCTGGGTAGTGCAGTTTTAAAATTTGAAATCACCGGCAGAAAATCAGGCAAAACTGTAAGCTACCGCGTTAACAGGCAGGTTACAGAACAAATGGACGTAGTAAAATTATAATACCAATTAGTCATTAAAATTATACTGTCAGCCTGAGCCTGTCGAAGGCGGGGTAACAAATAGAAGAGGCTCTTTTCCAAATGGCCTCGGTTTCGACAAGCTCAACCTGACAGCTTTTATTAGGATAGATTTAATGTCTAATTAGTATAAGTTAACTAACCGTTCCCTATAAAAAAAATTGCATCCCGCCAAAGGTGGGATGCAATTTAAAATTGAATCATAAATTATATTAAGGGAATATACCCAGCTCACTGTAACTGATAGCAACCTTGTTGATGGCGCTTACATAAGCAGCCGTACGCATATCCGGAATTTCTGGATTGCTTTTCCAGATATCCATGATTTCCCTGGTTGCTGCAATCATTGTTTCTTCCAATCCGCTATGCACCAGATCAACTTCCTCAGGACCATGCATAATAAAAGTACGTTCAGCAGCACTTACTTTTTTTCCGCTTAACTCTTCTATCTGGCTTAAAATATGTGAGTTCAGATTTTCAGTAAATTTCTTCTCCATGCGGCCATAACGAACATGGCTCAGGTTTTTCAGCCACTCAAAATAACTTACCGTAACACCGCCGGCATTCAGGTACATATCGGGCACACATAAAATTCCTTTTTGTGTAAACACTTCATCCGCTTCGGGTGTGCAGGGGCCATTGGCAGCTTCGCCAACAATTTTTGCTTTTACCCTTGGCGCATTCTGGCCATTGATAACATTTTCCAATGCTGCCGGAATTAAAATATCACACTCCAGTTCCAGTGCATCGGTATTATTAGCCAGGTTGGTTGCACCAGCAAAATTTAAAATAGAACCGGTTGCTTTACGATGATCAAATACTTCCTGTTCGTTTAATCCATCAGCATTAAAAATGGCTCCCTCGTATTCAGCAATGGCAACAACTTTTGCACCATGCTCCCGAAAAAACTTTGCACAATAAAAACCCACATTACCCATACCTTGCACCACCACTGTCTTTCCTTCAATACCAACACTCAATCCCTGTTTCGCCATCACATCGGGCATATTGCATACTTCACGTATGCCAAAGAAAACACCAAGCCCCGTTGCTTCTGTACGGCCACGTACACCACCTTGTGTTACGGGTTTACCGGTTACACAACCGGCAGCATCAATTTCGCCGGGTTTAAGCGATGCATAAGTATCAACTATCCAGGCCATTTCTCTGGAGCCTGTACCGTAATCCGGAGCCGGAACATCAATGCCCGGACCAATAAAATTTTTCTTAACTAATTCTGATGTGTAACGTCGGGTAATTTTTTCCAGTTCGTACTCACTATATTTTTTAGGGTTAATTTTTATACCGCCCTTACCACCACCAAACGGCACATTTACAATGGCACATTTGTAAGTCATCAGGCTGGCCAAAGCCATTACTTCATCCTGGTTTACTTCATCACTAAAACGGATACCACCTTTACACGGTGCTTTGTGATGACTGTGTTGTACCCGGTAAGCCTCAATCACTTCAATACTTCCATCATCACGCTTAACCGGAAAACGCATTTGATACACACTGTTACATGCCTTGATCTGTTCTAAAATTCCCAAATCCCATTTGGTAAATTTGGCTGCTTTGTCAAAGCTTCTTTC
>JANMWP010000383.1:0-9671 GCA_031394065.1 Chitinophagaceae bacterium | reverse complement strand
AGTGTTTTTTTATTTTCTTTCATCCAATCTTTAACCGCATCGTAGCCTACCGGTAACAGCTCAAAGGGTCCAAAAAAATGTACTATTAAAGCTTTACCGGCATTCAGTTGTCGTATTTGCACCCCTTTAACAGGCTTTGTGCCGGCTTTATTAACGGGAATACCGGCTTCGAAAAAGAATGGTGCCTTTTGTTTTTTATACCAGGCCATTGGTGCCCCGGTTGTTTTAAGGTTATTCTTTTTTATATACTCAGGTAGCTTGCCTCCATATATTTTGCCAAGTTTTAAACCGATGCGTTCAAAGGTTGCAGCGCTGTCATTACAGTAGATTACTGTCATTTTTAAGGAGACGGTATCTACAATATTTACAATGGGAGGGCGCTGGAACTTTGTATCAGGTTCTTTTTTAACTTCAGTTTTTATGCGTCCTTTTTCTGGTTTAACCGGTTCCTTTTTTTTATTGTCGCCACAGGCCGCAAGTAAAATACCGGTTGAAAGTATTGTAACAGTAATTACGATTTTTGTATTTACAGGCATGGCGGCGGCTATGTGGTTAAAAGCGAAAAATAGTAAAACCTTTTTACTTTTCAAACTTAAAAAACATTAGAGGTAAGTTATATTTTCCTTAATTAGTAATTTAAAGTAGGTTTGCAACCCGAAATTTGCACAATTATGTATGATATAACATTCAGGTTTGAACAGAAAGGCCTTGAACCGATTACTTTATCGGGTATTGAACCTGATCAGTCTATTTTAGAAGTTGCTTTAAAGAATGATATTGAGCTGCACCATAATTGCGGTGGTGTTTGTGCATGCAGCACTTGTCATATTTATGTAGACCAGGGTGATGAGTTTTTAGAAGAACTCAGTGACAAGGAAGAGGATTTTATTGACCGTGCTGTAAATCCAAGAATTAATTCAAGGCTCGGTTGTCAGTGTGTTTTGCAGGATGGAAGTGGAAATATTACAGTTACTTTGCCCGACCAGACTCAGTTTTTGGGAGAGTAAAATACCAATGGGCAAATTTGCCAATGTGCAAAATAAAGGCACATCATTAGTACTTTTAGAATTTATTTTACAATTTGATTTATAAATTAGCACATTTGCCCATTTGCAAATTTGCACATTAAATTCATTATGACTTTTGAACCCCCCATAAACTGGAACGATTATGAAGATATTGCCATGAAGCTGTACGAACGCTTTGGTGATGATTTTGGCGAAAGTAAGATTTACCGAATCCGTTTTACAGACCTGTTGAAATGGGTTCTTGAAATTCCCCGGTTTGAAGGCAAAGCCGAAGACAGCAATGAAGGGCACCTGGAGATGATTCAGAGCAGCTGGGTGTATGAGTGGAGGGATAACCAGAAGTAGTTTGTTTATCGGTTTATTAGTTTAATGGTTTACTTGTAGTGTAAATCTTCTCACTAATAAACCGGTAAACTAATAAACCGATAAACCATGAGTGTTCTCGAAAAATTTAAAGCCATAAAAACATTTGTGTTTGATGTTGACGGTGTACTCACCGATGGAACTTTATTGATTTTAAACGATGGGCAGATGGCGAGGCAAATGAATATTAAAGACGGGTATGCCCTGCAACTGGCAATTAAAAAAGAATACCGGGTTGTAATAATTTCAGGAGGCACATCTGATGTAGTAAAAGAAAGACTGGAGAGACTGGGTGTGCAGGATTGTTTTTTAAAAATTGATAATAAAAAAGAAAAGTTGATAGAATATGTTACGCAACATCAACTGAGTTGGAATGAAGTACTTTTTATGGGCGATGATATACCGGATTATATACCCATGCAGTTAACAGGCTTACCCTGCTGCCCGGCAGATGCGGCTTCGGAAATAAAACAAATATCACACTATATTTCACCTTTAAATGGTGGCAAAGGCTGCGCCAGGGATGTAATAGAAAAAGTATTGAAATTAAACGGACACTGGGATATGGACACAACAGTTGCAGCAAGGTAAATCCCTTTTTTACGCTGTCAATGCTTATTTTCGTCCTCAGAATTTTTTTATGAAACTAATCACTGCATTTTTAAGACTGGTACGCTTGCCTAACCTGGTTATGATTGCGGTAACGCAGGTGTTATTTTATTTTTCAATTGTCCCTCTTTATACCGGAGATGAAGTTTGGATACATAGCTCTTTCAAAGCCCTGCACTACTTCATGCTTATCATATCTTCTTTACTTATAGCAGCAGCAGGTAACATCATCAACGACTATTTCGACCGTAATATTGATGAAATAAATAAACCTGAAAAAAAAATTATAGATAAACTGATTAAAAGGCGATGGGCAATTGTATTGCACATCGTTTTTTCATTAACTGCAATTCTGCTTGGGTTTTATATTGATTCGCAAACGCCTGTTTTCTGGCTTGGCTTTTCCAATACCATCTGTGTCTTATTGTTATTCGGATACAGTATCAGTTTAAAAAAGAAATTGCTGATAGGTAATGTTTTGATTTCTTTACTTACTGCCTGGGTAATTTTTGTTTGTTTTCTTTGTTACTACCGAACTTTAAGTTGCTCAGGTTGCGAACCTACAACTGAGTGGCCTGCTACATTACGCCGCTTTATACGTATCAGTTTTTTATATACCGGTTTCGCTTTTGTTATTTCGCTGATAAGGGAAGTTGTTAAGGATATGGAAGATATAGAAGGTGATAAAAAATACGGCTGCAAAACAATTCCTATTGCCTGGGGCATACCGGCCGCTAAAGTTTTTGTGGCAGTATGGCTGGTTGTTTTAATTGGCATGATTAGCATTATTCAGATCTATGTGTTGCAACTTGGATGGTACTGGAGTGCTGCATATAGTATTGTACTCATCATTGCACCGCTTATCTGGACATTGCGCAAACTATACCAGGCACAGGTTCCAAAAGATTATCATCAGCTAAGTATAGCCATTAAACTGGTGATGCTGACCGGCCTTTTATCAATGATATTCTTTAAAATTTATTCATAGTTTTTCTTTAGCCTATATGCAAAAAATAATTTTAGCATCCCAATCGCCCCGCCGCAAACAATTGCTGGAGTGGGCCGAAGTGCCTTTTGAAATCCTGGTAAAAGAAACAGACGAGTCTTATCCAATTGACTTACCTATTGCGGAAATAGCTATTCATATTGCCCGAAATAAAGCATTGGCAATAAAAAATGAAAATGATATTAAAATTCCCATACTTGCTGCAGATACAATCGTTGTTTTGCAGCAGCAGATTATTGGCAAACCCAAAGACCGGGAAGATGCAGTTAATATCCTGTCGTTAATTTCCGGAAAACAACACCAGGTAATTACCGGGGTTGTTATTTTACAGGATGAAAAAGAAATTGCTTTTGCAGAAACTACCGAAGTACATTTTCATGAGCTGAGTTTAGCCCAGATTGAATTTTATGTAGATAATTACAAACCCTATGATAAAGCCGGAGCCTATGCCATTCAGGAATGGATTGGTGTGGTAGGTATCAAATCGGTAACAGGCGATTTTTACAATGTTATGGGCTTACCGGTTAGCAGGGTGGTACAAGCAATTGATAATTTGATAATTGATAATTGATAATGCATTTGCTTTCAATCTTCATTATTTTTTGCTAAGTTTATTCTGCAAAGTTCATTTAGCTGTTTGAATTTTGAGGCATTATCAATTATCAATTATCCATTAATGACTGAGCGGCTGTTACAATATATCTGGCAATTTCAGTATTTTAATTTCAGCAGTCTGCAAACTGAAGAAGACGAGCAGTTACAGATTATTCATCCCGGTATGCTGAATACCAACCAGGGCCCCGATTTTACGGATGCTAAAATAAAAATAAACGATACTGTTTGGGCGGGCAGTATCGAACTTCATATCAATACATCCGACTGGAAGAATCATAAACACAGCAACGATAAAAATTATAAAAATGTAATTCTGCATGTGGTTTGGCAACACGATGTTAATTTAAACCTGCCATGTTCAACTTTGATATTGGAGGATAAAGTGCCAAAAATACTCCTGCATAAGTACGATGAATTTATGCTTACGGATAATTTTATTCCCTGCGAAAAACATATTCATCAAATCAACAGTCTTACCTGGCAAAGCTGGAAAGAGCGGCTGCTGATTGAAAGACTTGAAAAAAGAACAGGCGCAATTTTTGAATATTTGCAAAAAAATAATAACCACTGGGAAGAAACCTTTTGGTGGTTGCTGGCTAAAAACTTTGGTATCAGGCTTAACAGTGTTGCTTTTGAAAAAACAGCAAAATCTATCTCCATTAATATTCTGGCAAAACACAAAGATCAGATACATCAAACAGAAGCCCTGTTATTTGGACAGGCCGGTTTATTAAATAACGATTTTAAAGAAGACTATCCAAAGCTTCTGCAAAGGGAATATCAATTTTTAAAGAAAAAATACAGCCTGCAGAAAATTGAAGGCGAAATGATTTTTTTACGGATGCGGCCTTCTAATTTTCCTACAGTAAGATTAGCACAGCTGGCTATGCTTGTACATAAAAGCCTGCACCTGTTTTCTAAAATAAAAGAAAGCACAGATATAAAAAGCATAAAACAATTGCTGCAGGTAACGGCCAATGATTACTGGCATTATCATTATATGTTTGATGAAATGGCTGGCTTTAAAAAGAAAAAACTGGGAGAGCAGATGATTAATAATATACTGATCAATACGGTGGTGCCTGTTTTATTTGCATATGGCCATTACCACAACGAGAGCAGGTATAAAGACAAAGCCCTGCAATGGCTGATTGATATTAAAGCCGAAAAAAACAGCATCACCAAAGGATTTGTATCGCTGCATATGGAAAATAATACAGCTTTTGATTCACAGGCATTAATTCAGTTGAAGAACGAATACTGTAATAAAAAACGTTGCCTGGATTGCACGGTGGGAAATAAATTATTAAGAAATACATAGGTTTATGGTCCGACCTTCGGTCTGACAATGTAATTTGCCACAGAAACACAGAAGCACTGAAAAATGCAAAAGATAATTACTGTTTGAAAAACATACTCCAAAGTTCCCCCTTCAGGGGGCGGAGGGGGTTTTATTACCAGTTATACTGAATATTTACATTCAGATCCGGATGTAAACTTTTTGCAACAGGACAATTATCGCCAACCCGTTGTAAAACCAGTTTGTCTTTTTCTTCCAATTGCAGGGAAGCCGGAAAATTTAAAATCACATCCACTTTTCCAATTCTTCGGGGTTCGCTAAGCATATGCTTGGTAACTGCAATAGAGGTATTTGATAAATCAATATTCATGTCATTGGCCTTTAAAGCCATGGTAGTAACAATACATGTTGCCAATGCCACACAAAGGGTATCTGTTGGGCTGAACCGTTCACCTTTACCCCGGTTATCAGTCGGGGCATCCGTTTCAATTACAGTACCACTCTGAATATGCGTGCAGGAGCATCTTAAATGCCCGGTGTAAACAACTGAAGCAGTCATTTGTTAAATTTTAAGTTGTTAAAGATTTTATGGTTTAAATGCAGCGGTTCTTACTGCAAATGTATCATCTTTAATCAGTAGATAGTATTTTTGCATAAATTTACGTTTGTAAACAAATTACATGAAGCAATTATTAATTCTTTTAACATTGGTTGCCTTTTCTTTTTCAGCATTTTCGCAGGAAACAAAAAAACCAATAAAAAAATCCCGTAAAGAAGAAAAACGGGATAAAATCAATGCCCAGATAAAAGCAGAGGAAGAAGGCATAATTGCTTACCGGAAACATTTTGCATTTGGCATTAAGTTAACTTCTGATGGATATGGTATATCATTTGAAAAAGGATATTCTAAATCTGTAAAGAAAGCAACCCTATTTCAATTGGAGATATCGGAACGTAAACACCAGAAAGAAGTAAAGCAAAGCACCAGTATTTCGCCATCATCACCTTTTATTTATGGCAAGGTTAATTTTTTCTATCCGGTAAAACTGGGTGTTCAGAAACAGTTTTTATTGGGCAATAAAAGTAATAAGAACGGTGTGAGTATTACGGCAAATATTGGCGGCGGATTGGCACTTGGTTTGTTACGCCCGTACGAACTGGAAATTGAAAAGAACGGCAAGCTGACTTATATCCGGTACGAATCGGAAGACAGTATCCTGTTTAAAACCGGTGTAGTTAACAACGGCCCGGGCCTTGGTAAAGGATGGAACCACCTGAAATTTACACCAGGCCTTTATATAAAGCCGGGCTTACGGTTTGACTATGGTAGATACAACGATTTACTGGCAGCCATTGAAGTTGGAGTTGCAGCCGAATTTTATTCAAAAAAGATTCCACAAATGTTTGACAATAAACAAAAGCAATTTTTCTTTTCGGCTTACTTTACCGTTTTATTTGGGAAAAGAAAATAAATACAGCATAATTATTTAATAAAGAATTTTCCTTCATGATTGAATTACCCGTTATTGACGGAATTATTGAACAGAAGCCAAAAAAACCCGATTGGCTAAGGGTTAAATTACCCATTGGTGAAGAGTACCGCCATGTAAGAAGTTTGGTTGATACACATAAACTGCATACCATTTGCGAAAGCGGTAATTGTCCCAATATGGGTGAGTGCTGGGGCGAAGGCACAGCCACATTTATGATACTTGGAAATATTTGTACCCGCAGCTGCGGATTTTGCAATGTAGCAACCGGACGGCCTTTAGAAGTGGATTGGGATGAACCACAGCGGGTGGCCGAAGCCATCAACCTGATGAAAGTGAAACATGCTGTTATCACTTCGGTTGACAGGGATGAACTGAAAGATGGCGGCAGCATTGTCTGGTACAATACCATTAAAGCTATCAAAGCTTTAAACCCAACAACAACTTTAGAGACACTGATACCCGACTTTAAAGCAAACAAAGAAAATATACAACGAATTATTGATGCTGCACCCGAAGTGGTAAGTCATAATATTGAAACTACCGAACGCTTAACACGCCAGGTTCGTATTCAGGCTAAATACTGGCAGAGTATGGAGACATTGAAGATTTTAAAAGCAGGTGGCATGCGAACTAAAAGCGGTATTATGCTGGGACTTGGAGAAGCAAAGGAAGAAGTAATTGAAACTTTAAAAGATTTGAAAGCATGCGGAGTAGATGTTGTAACCATTGGCCAATACCTGCAACCTACCAAAAAACATTTGCCTGTTGCCCGTTTTGTACATCCCGATGAGTTTGCTGAGTTTAGAGAGATTGGTTATAACCTGGGGCTGGATTATGTGGAGAGCGGGCCGCTGGTTCGTTCATCTTATCACAGCGAAAAGCATGTGATACCGGGTTATGGAAAAAACAAATGGAGGGAAGAGAAGAGTTTGGAGTCTTGAGTCAGGAGTTTAGAGTTATTAAATTCATGAGTTTATGCTGAGAAATAAATCATATAAAATATTATTAACAGCCGGTTTATTACTGGCTGTTTGTATTTTTATAACTACCGTTTCTTTTGCGCAGGTAAAATGGATAAATGTTGATACTGCCTTTGCACCTTTGCCATCAACTGTGCAGGTTTTCAAAACAACCGATAGCTTAGACGGGAAACCATTTATTGCTTATTATGTAAAAGCAAAGCTAAAAGATAAAAAGCTTGACTTTACAACCGATACAACGCTTGGCAGAAGGTTAACTCCCTTACAATTTTATGAAAAAAATGAAAAACCCATCGTTGTTGTTAATTGTACTTTTTTCAATTTTGATAAAAACCAGAATCTGAATGTGGTGATTAAAGATGGGAAGATGGTTGGATATAATATTCATACGATTGCAATGAGAGGGAAGGATACTTTTCAATACAGGCATCCACTGGGAAGCGCCTTGGGGATTGATAAGAAGAGAAATGCTGATGTGGCATGGTTACTGACTGATTCGTCTAAAAAATTTGCCTTTGCCAGCCAGTGGCCAATAATAAAAGCAATGAAAGACTCTGTTTTACATCCTTCATTAAAATATTTAAAAGACAACAGTAAATATTGTTCTACTTCAGATTCTGCATGTTGGCCTGATTACAAAAAAATTCCTTTCGAAAAATGGAAAATGAAAACCGCAATTGGCGGTGGTCCTGTATTAGTTCAAAACGGAAAAATAAAAATCACCAACGAAGAAGAATTAAAATTCATCGGCAAAGCCATCAACGATAAACATCCCCGTACCTGCATGGGTTATACCAATGATGGTTATCTCATCATCATGGTTATCCAGGGCAGGTTTACTGGCATTGCCGAAGGCGCAACATTGGAACAGGAAGCAAAACTATTAAGAGATTTAGGTTGCATTGAAGCACTCAATTTAGATGGAGGTGGCAGCAGTTGTATGCTGGTAAACGGAAAAGAAACCATTAAGCCCAGTGATAAGACAGGAGAGCGGCCGGTACCGGCGGTATTTATTATTTATAAAAAATAATATACCTGATTTTTTAAGTGGTCTTAACATCTTTTAACAGGCATAACACTACTTTTTATTCACACTTTTATTTATTGGCACGATTTTCCTTTTGTAATAACTGAACAAAAAAAAATAACTTATGAAAAGGAATGTCTTAATTTTTTCAGCCATCTTATTTGCTGCCTCAGCAGTAATCATCTCCTGCAGTAAGGATAACCCACAGGGAACCTCAACATTGAATGTTAGGTTAACAGATGCACCCACGGCATATGAACAGGTAAATGTTGATGTAAGAGAAGTAAGAGTAAAATTCTCTGATGATTCAACTGCCAATGGATGGGTAACATTAACTACCTATCCCGGAATTTATAATCTGCTTGCGTTGCAAAATGGTGTTGATACCTTATTGGGTACCGGCGTATTTCCTACACAGGTTGTTAAAGAGATACGTTTTGTATTAGGACCAAACAATACAATTAAAGATGGAGGCGTTGTTTATCTGTTAACTATACCGAGTGGTTCAGAATCGGGATTAAAACTTAAAATAAATAAATCATTGAATGCAACTTTAGAAACAATAATTATCGACTTTGATGCAGCATTATCTGTTACGAAAGAAGGAACCGGTGATTATAAATTAAGGCCCGTTTTAAGAATCAAGTAATTCTATGCTTAAACTAATAATAACAATGCCCTCTTCAGAGGGCATTGTTATTACATTGAAAAATATAAGATCATTTAATTTCCCAAACCAACGCACTGGCTCCCAAAATAGCAGCATCTGATTCTTTCAGTTCGCTGAATATCAGTTTTACTTTATTTTGAAAAATTGGCAAAAGATTTGCCTCCATATGTTTTTTAGTTGGGTTCAAAAGTAAGTTGCCTGCCTTGGTAAGTCCGCCAAACAGTACAATTACTGCAGGAGAGGAGAACATCACAAAATTGGCCAAGGATTCACCCAGTATTTGCCCGGTAAATTCAAAAATATTATTAGCAATATTATCGCCTTGCATGGCACACTCATATACCGATTCGCTTGTTAATTCATTGATGGTATAGTTACGCAACAGGCTGGGTTCTTCGGGATATTGGGTAAGTAATTCAATAGCCGTTTCACGTACACCGGTTGCGGATGCATACGATTCCAGGCTGCCATGCATGCCCGTACTTTTGTGTAACCTGCCGCCTGGCCTTATGATGGTATGGCCTAATTCACCTGCAAATCCATCATGTCCCACTACAATTTTTCCATCAATTACAATACC
>JANMWP010000324.1:0-1811 GCA_031394065.1 Chitinophagaceae bacterium | reverse complement strand
ATATTTGAAAAGCATTTGCCTGTTCTCATCTCAGGGGAGAATTATTTTAGTGTTATTTATTAAAAATTATGCAATAATACAGTAAACAGGTTACATGGGGTAACATGCACATAATAAAATTGATAGACGGTAAAAAATGTGCAATAGCTGCTTGGCCGGCTTTTTTTTTGTTTCTTCTTTTTTTAAATTATTTCAATGTTTCTTCCAGCCACTTATAAAATTCGTGTTGCCAAACCAATGCATCCTGGGCAGTAAGTACCCAATGATTCTGGTCGGGCAATAAAATAAATTTACTTTTTATTCCCCTTAACTGGGCAGCCTGAAATGCCTGCTGGCCCTGCTCTATAGGCACCCGGTAATCTTTACCACCCTGGTAAATTAAAATGGGCGTATTCCATTTAGCAACAAAATTGCTGGGAGAGAATTGGGCATAAGATTTTTGTGCCGCCATATTTTTTTTATCCCAGTAGGCTCCACCATAATCCCAATCTACAAACCACATTTCTTCGGTAGTGCCATACATACTTTTAAAATCAAAAATACCATCGTGACTGATGAATGATTTAAAACGGTTATTGTGCATGCCCGCCAGCATAAAAACTGAGTAGCCTCCATAACTTGCTCCAATACAGCCCAATCTTTTTTTATCAACATAAGTTTCTTTACTCAGCGCATCAATAGCACTTAAATAATCACGCATGGCCTGGCCACCATGGTCTTTACTGATATCTTCATTCCATTTAGTACCATGGCCGGGCATACCTCTGCGGTTTGGCGCTACAACAATATAACCATTGGCTGCCATCAATTGAAAATTCCAACGGGTAGAATAAAATTGCGTTAATGGCGATTGTGGCCCGCCCTGGCAATACAACAGTGTTGGGTATTTTTTTGTTGGATCAAAGTCCGGCGGGTAAATTACCCACACCAGCATATCTTTTCCATCGGTTGTTTTTACAAAACGCCTTTCGGTTTTACTCATGCTTAACGATGCATAAGTTTCGTCATTTACATGTGTAAGCTGTGCCATGTTACCGGTTGAAATATCAATCGAGTAAATTTCTGCAGCATGGTTCATATCGGTTCTGCTTACAATCAATGTATTGCCCGACTGGCCTATAATTCCGTTCACATCAAAATCTCCTTTAGTGATTTGTTGTACCAGTGGTAACATTATTTTTATACGGTCCGGATAATTAACAGAAAACAATTGCAAAGTGCCGTTTATCGGGGCGTAAAAAAATATGTTCCTGCCATCATCACTCCAGCGGTATCCTTCCACATGTATATCATCTCTTGAACCGGTCAGGTTTATTTTTGTAATGCCGTTACTCACAATTATATCCTGCTTGTCCGATTCAAACCCATCTCTTCGCATACTTAACCAGGCCATTTCTCCTTTACTGTTGAAAGAAGGGTTGATATCATATCCCATCATGCCTTCCGTTAAATTTCTTGTTTTACCGGTTTCAATATTGTAGGCAAAAAGATCGGTATTGGTGCTGATGGCATAAGCCGTTCCGTATTTCTTTTTGGTGCAATAAACCACTTCTTTGCCGTTCGGATTCCAGACATAATCTTCATCACCACCTGAAGGTTTTTGCGGACAATCATACGGTTCGCCGGGCATCAGATCAATTGCTGTACCTGCAACACCGTTTTGTAAAGGGGTTAACATTACATGGCCAAAATTCCCATCTTCATAGGTATCCCAGTGGCGGTAATTGAGGTTGTCAAAAATGTATACATTCGATTTTTGCAGGTCGGTATAATTTTCTTTACCGGTTAGTTTTTTAACCTTTACTTCTTCA
>JANMWP010000301.1:0-5329 GCA_031394065.1 Chitinophagaceae bacterium | reverse complement strand
GATTAAAAACATGTTTTTAAAGTTTAGGGCTGTAAGTTCAATAAAATTATTAATAGTTGTGTGAATGAATTTGCCGGCAAGAACAGGGGAAATAAAAAACCGCTTTCAAAAAGATGAAAGCGGTTAAAAATTATCGGACTCCAGGTTCCCCCTTTCCTTCGACTACGCTCAGGACTGGCGGCGGCGGTTTTTTAATTATTCAACATCAAAGGCATTACCAGCATCAGCAGCTCTTCTCCTTCGCCCTGCTCGGTTGGTTTAATAATACCGGCCTTGGTTGGTGTACTCAGTTCCATATTAATATCGCCGGTATCGGCACCGCCCAGCATTTCAATTAAAAATTTTGCGTTAAATGCAATTTGTAAATCTTCGCCATCATACTGGCAGGCCATACGTTCGTTACCTTCAAAACTAAAATCAACATCCTGTGCTGCCAGCTGTAATTCGCTGCCGCTGATGGTTAGTGCAACCTGGTTGGTGCTTTTATTACTGAACACACTCACCCGGCGTAATGCATTTTGAAAATCGTGTTTATTAACTGTCATTTTCTAAGGATTATCACCCGGTATCACCACTTTCTCATCGGGAAAACGGGCGTCAATCAACCGGCAAACCAGTTCGGTACCTCCATGCTTTACAAACAAATGATTGCTGTTGTAGGATATGTTCAGTTCGTCATCATTATCGGGTAAAGCACTCTTCAATAAGTTCAACGGTTTTTTTGGAACGATGAACGAATCTTTATTTGGGCAGCTAACATCTGTACGGGTGTAGCGTACCAGGCGGTGTGCATCGGTTGCAACAAATGTTATTGATTTTTTATCCAGTTCAAAAAATACACCTGTCATAGCCGGGCGCAAATCATCATTACTAACAGCAAATAAAGCTTTGTTGATGGCAGTAACCAATGCAGATGAAGTCATAGTAAAAGCATTGGCATCATCAGCAGCAGGTTCTTTCGGAAAATTATCCGGTGTTTCGCCCATTACTTTATACTTACCATTATCGCTGGTAATTTCTACTGCAAAGTTTTTATCAATATTAAAAGTAAGCGGCTGCTCAGCAATATTCTTTAAGGAGTCCAGTAATATTTTTGCCGGTATACACACTTTACCGCTATCTTTTGCTTCAATATCCAGGTGCACTTTCATCACCGTTTCCAGATCGGTAGCTACAACGGTCAGTTTATTTTTTTCAATTTCAAACAAAAAATCTTCAAGTATGGGCAATACGGTATTGGCATTAATAACGCCGCTGATCTGTTGTAACTGCTTCAGCAGGGCCGATGAGGAAACGATAAACTTCATAATAATATCTTTAGTTGGCAAATATATAAAATTAACAGGGCTAAAAATACAGGGTATTTCAGAAGATTTAATGTTTTTGATTATTAAACTTCTGCCTTTTAACCGGGGTTTAAATACCCGAAGCATAGATATTGCTATGTATTTTTTACATTTATGATAAATGCAGAAGTTTTTACATCATATATATATTACATGCTGCCTGTTGATTTGTCTGGAATGGGCTAATGCCCAATCAACACAAACAATTTCTTATACTACCAAAGACGGACTGCCATCCAATTCAATATATAAGTCTGTTTTAGATAAGCATGGCTTTTTATGGATAGCTACAGAAAACGGCCTGGCCAAATTCGATGGCAAAAATTTTAAAACCTATACTACGGCCCATGGCCTGCCGGATAATGACATTACCGATATATTTATTGACAGCAGTAACCGCATCTGGGTAACCCCATTCAGGCGTTCGGCAGCTTATTATAACCCGGTGAACGATCATTTTGAAAATGAAGACAGTGACCCGGAATTGAAAAAAGTAGAACTAGGTAATACTAACCGGGGCAGCATATTACAATTTGGTGGCATGGCTTTTTGTAATAACCTGCGTGATTTTTTTATTTATAAAAACGGGAAAGCTACTGTATATAAAGGATTACTGAGCACTCTAAAATCGTACTCGCCCGAAAAAATAATTGAATACAGGCCGGGTAATTATTTAATTATCAGCGCCGACTCGATACGTGTATTTAACGGCAAGACATTTACCAAATCCTTTCCGCTTGATAAAAAATTTTTTTTCAGTGAATATTTTAATAATACCCTGTACATAAGCTCTGGGAATATGATAAAAAAATACCGGGTTGACGAAAGTGGAAATATCCGGTTGGTACTGGAAAAAATACTGCCTTTTGATATGCGTGTTTTTTGTAAGGCCGGAAAAGACTTTGTAGTTACAACGCTTAACAGAACAACGTACCCGGTTGATACGGCAACACTTGAACTGAAAAACCCCCTGGATTATAATATTGCAGTAAGAAGTGTGCTGGAAGATAAGAATGGAAGCATTTGGATATCCACGATTGATAAGGGGTTGGTAAAAATTCAGCAAAAAAGGATTTCTTCATTTACAATAACCGATAAGCTGCTTAATGAAGAAATTACTCAAAATTTTAACTGTCTTGCAATTATCAATAAAAAAATATTTGTTGGCAATAACTATGGCGAAGTGCTGATGTACGATGGTGTGTATGATATAAAAAAACGTTCATTAAGTCCCGAGAAAAATATGGATGGGGTGGTACGAAAAATTGTTGAGATGAAAGACCGGGTGTATGTTTCCTGTCAAACCGGTTCTTTTTTACTGGATAAAAAAACGCTTCAGATTGTAAAGCGGTTTGAAGGTCAGAAAAATTTTTCTACCAAGTCAGCCTTGCCAATCAATGACTCTGTAATATTACTGGGCAATCATTCTGTTGTTCAACTGTATAATATTCTTTCAGATAAAATTATTGACGAGAAAGTAAAAAGAGTAACGGCCCTGGGTGTAAATCAATTAAAAAACATTTATGTTGGCTCCAATGATGGTTTGTACCGCTGGGATAAAGATTCGCTTTATTATTTTGGTAAAACATACCGGTCGTTAAGTTATAAAGTAAATACCATTTTCAGCACGGCCGATAATTTATTATGGGCAGGCCTGGGTTCCGATTCGTTGCTCGTTTTAAAAAACGATATCATTATAAAATCAATTGCTTTGGGTGATATAATACCCGGCAATGTTTGCAAATCGCTTTACAGTAATAAACCTGGCGTAATATGGCTGGGTACCAACAGGGGATTAAATAAAATTCAATACAAACTCAGTGGTGACAAGCTTGATTTTTACAATACATTTTTTGGCCTGGCCGATGGGTTGATTGGCGAACAGGTTAACGATATTACTATTTACAAAGACACCCTGTATGCAGCTACTACCGGCGGTATCAGCTACCTGCCGGCTAATTTATTGTTACCGGTAAGTGAAATTACCACATTTATCACCCGGGTTTTAATACAGGGAAGGGATACTCTCGTATTAAAAGAATATACACTGCCATACGATAAAAACAATATCAGCATTTATTTTTCGGGAGCCGATCTTACAGGTTATTATCCCTTGTTTGAATACAGAACGAATGATGATAACTGGATTAAAACGGACAAAAACAATATTGAAAAGAGTTTGGCTCCCGGAAAATATATTATACAGATCAGAGGAATAAAGCGTGACGGAACAGCTTCAGCACAAATTGAAACCATTTCAGTTATTGTTAAAACGCCATTCTGGAAAAATGGTATTTTCTGGACAGTTGTTGTAATAGCTTTATTTATTATCAGTTTTCTTATGCTTGAAAACCGAAACAGGCAAAAACGTAAAGCAGAAGTAGAAAAAGTAATTACCGAAAAAAAATTAACCGAGCTGGAAATGCAGGCATTAAAGGCACAGATCAATCCTCACTTTGTTTTTAACTGCCTCAACTCTATTAAAGGATTTATTTTTGACAATGATTTTAAACAGGCCGATAAATACCTGGATAAATTTTCTGACCTGATGCGGAGCACCATTGATAATTCTGATGCATCAATTATTTCATTACAAAGCGAAATCAGTTATCTGGATAATTATCTGCAGTTGGAAAAACTTCGTTTTGACGAAAAGTTTGACTATAAAATTGCAGTAAGTGACGATGTTGATAAAGTAAAATGTTTTGTTCCCGCCATGCTGCTGCAGCCCTATGTAGAAAATGCCATCAGGCACGGGATGCGTTTCCTGGAAAACAAAAAAGGCCAGATAAATATAAATGTATTTACACAAAATAATTTCTTAGTTTGTGAAATAGATGATAATGGAATAGGCAGAGAAAAAGCCGCGGCACTTAAAAGTAAAATGCATATTGAGTACCAGAGCAAGGGCATGAATATATCGAAACGAAGAGCCGAGCTGTATAATATTCACCAGGAAGTGACAGATAAAAAAGATGAGCATGGTAATGCAACCGGAACAACAATAACTGTAAAAATTCCTTTAGACTTTAAATGATCCACAGGATTCTGCGAATGATCAATTGTATAATTATAGATGATGAAGCAAAAAACATAAAGCTGTTGCAAAACATGCTGGAGGTGTATTGCCCGGCTGTTAAGGTTTTGGCAACCGAGACCGAAGCTAAAAATGGTTTGCTGCTGATAGATGAATTGCAACCTCAACTTGTTTTTTTAGATGTTGAAATGCCGCATTTAAATGGGTTTGATTTATTAAAAAAACTGGAACCGGTAAATTTTGAAACCATTTTTGTTACCGCATACAGTCATTATGCTGTGGAAGCATTTGAGCATCATGCCACCGGGTATATTACCAAACCCATCAATGCCGAAAAACTAATTGCTGCAGTTAATACTGCAACTAAACGCATTGAGGAAAAGAACATCAATAAAAATTTATTCTCTCTTCTGGAAAAAAATACGCAGGCTGCTGCGCCCGATAAAATTCCTTTATCAAGCAGCAATGGTTTAATTTTTGTAAAACTGGCCGAAATTTTATATTGCGAAAGCAGCGGCAACTACACCAACTTTTATTTGAGCAACGATAAAAAAATTATGGTAAGCCGCCAGTTGGGGGAATACGAAAAATTGTTACCCGAAATAAATTTCACCCGTATTCATGATAAGTATATCATCAATCTTTCATTCATTAAAGAATACATTAAAGGCAGCGGCGGCGAAGTTGTGCTGGAAAACGGAAAGGAATTACCGGTAGCCTCACGCCGCAAGGAAGAATTTTTATCCAGGTTTGAAAAATGGATAAAGAGGAAAGCATAGGGGCCTCACCCCACCCCCTCTCCCAAGGAGAGGGAACTCGAATTTGGCAGTATAATAAATCAATCCTTCATTAATCTTTGCGTTCTTTTTTCTGACAACAAATTTTTGCAAAATATAATCTTCGTTTAGGTCTCCGTGATTTCCTCCTCCGAAGGAGGAGATAGAGG
>JANMWP010000300.1:0-3691 GCA_031394065.1 Chitinophagaceae bacterium | reverse complement strand
CTTCTCTTTTACTTTAAAAGCCCAAACCATCGAAAATAGTATCAATCTTTATGGTACTAACTTCCCGCAGGAAAAAATACATATTCATTTCGACAAGGAATCTTACCTGCCTGGTGAAACCATCTGGTTTAAAGCCTACCTGTTTGAAGAGAATTTACCAACAGAACGCAGTACTAATTTTTATGCAGCCATTTATGATGAACAGGGAAAACTTATAAAGCAGCAGATAAGCCCGGTTTTTATGGGCAGCTCAGACGGGCACTTTGATATACCCGACAGTTTAAAAAGCCGGCAATTAATTTGCCGTGCTTATACAAGCTGGATGCTGAATTTTGATACCAGCATATTATTTAGCCAGGCAATAAAAATAATCAGCACAAAAGAAAAGACCGGAAATACAGTACTCAATAAAACTGTTAGCCTTAGTTTTTTTCCGGAAGGAGGCAATATTATTGATGGCACAGTAAATACAATAGCCTTTAAAGCAAATTATAATAACGGGCTGCCATTTTTAATAAACGGTATATTAAAAAAGCAGGAAACAGGAGAAATGGTGATGCCCTTGGTTGTTGAACATGATGGGATGGGCAGGTTTGATATTGACATACAGCCCGGTGATAAATATTATGCTGAATGGCTTGATAATAACGGAACAAAACAGCAAACCTGGTTGCCCGAAGCAAAAGCTAAAGGGCTTTCTTTAAAACTAACAATACAAAAAGATAAATTATACTTTAACCTGGTAAACAAAACCGGCAACGATTCCCTGCATGTACTGATGTACATGTATCAAAAGGTTTTTTATAAATCGAATTTAAAAATAGCTGCAACAGAACCGTTCACGGGTATGGTACCCATCAATTCTTTACCAACCGGAACCATGCAGTTAACAGTTTTTGATGCAAACTGGCAGCCGGTTGCCGAACGTGTTGCTTTTATAAACAATAATAATTTTGCTATTAATGCTGCTGTAAATACCAAAGAGATAAGTACTAAAAAAAGAGGAAAAAACAGTATTGAAATTTTAGTAGCTGATACCATACGCGCAAATATGTCGCTCAGTATTTCGGATGCAGATATGAATAACGAGGTTTCTGAAAATACCATACTCAGTAATTTATTATTGAAGGGTGATATTAAAGGCTATGTGCATAATCCTGCATTTTATTTTACCAATAATACAGATGCAACCTTAAAAAACAAATTAGACCTGGTAATGCTTACGCATGGCTGGCGCAGGTACAATTGGGCCGATATGATGGTGCAGAAAATGCTTTCCATAAATATTGCTGCCGACAATTACCTGGGTGTATATGGCCAGGTAGGGAAGGAGGCTTTAAATGAAATGGAAAAAGATGAACCGGTTAACCTGATTGTGAAAACAGCTGACAGTACCAATACTTTTTATTCTGTGGTTCCGGATAAAGCTGGGTTTATAAAACAAAATGGCCTGGTCTTTTTTGATTCGGCAAGGATTTATTTTACATTCAATAAATCGAAACTGCTGAATAAGCAGCTGGCTTTCAGCAAATCTAATTTTACGTTAACACAGCCTCTTACTATTAACAATTATACAAACTACCTGTTGCCCGATACTGCCGGTACTGTGTATAATCAAAACACATCGCTGTTTAATTATTATAAAAGCAACAACGGTATATATTCATTTAATACCGAAAAAACAATGCAGGGTGTAGTTGTAAAGGCCGGGGGGCGACGTAACTGGCAAAATGACCCTTTGGTAAAATTGGATGAAAGATATGCTTCTGGACTGTTTTCGGGTGGAGCAAATGTGTTTTCATTAGATGTACTGCATGATGAAAAAGCATGGACGAAGTTTGATTTTTACAGTTATATACGTAATGTAATTCCCGGTTTATTAATTGGTAACTTTAATCTGACATCAGGCAGATCCCTTTCCTATCGTGACAAATCTGTTTTGGTTTATATTGATGAGCATGAAATGACAACAAGTGATCTTGAAAATTTAAGTTTAAACCAGATTGCCTATATAAAATTCATTGGTAGTTTTATTGGTAAAGGGCCCGAAGATGGCGGCGGAGCGATAAACCCGGCCATATCAGTTTATACCAGAAAAGGCGATGACTTAATAGACCGAAGCCCAAAAGAAACAGATATTAATATGGTAAGGGTTGCAGGTTATTCTCCTGTTAAAGAATTTTACTCGCCTGATTATACTCAAACTAATACAACAGGAGGTACCGATGCCAGAACAACTTTATTATGGATGCCTTATATTTTAACTGATAAATTAAACCGTAAAGTGCCCATTACGTTTTATAATAATGATTTTACCAAAAAGATGCGGATAGTGCTGGAAGGCATTAATGATGAAGGCAAAATGATACACATTGAAAAAATTATCGAATAACGCTGCTTTAATTTTTTCTAATAATCATTATTGGTTTTAGGTTTCTCTGCTTTTTTGTTTTTTATATCAGCGGGCTTTTGAATGGGTGTTACAGGCTTTTTCTCATCTTCCTTTTTTACTTTTATAGTATCCGGTATTATTGCTTTTGCACTTTCACTTTCACTTTCAATTTTTTCTATTGGCTTGTTATCCGGTGGTTCGGGGGTGTTAAAAAAATCATCGGCATTTCCATTTCCTTCATCAATTGTAGTGCTGTCCCCTTCTCTGAAATACCTATCCATATTTACATCTGCATAAATAGGATCATTGGATAATTCAATGGGTTTTTCAAAAGTTTTAATCACACCATAACCCAGTTTTTTATCTGCATAAACCTTACTCATAAACATTCCCCAACCCGGAGCCGACATTTCGGCACCACCGGCATTGTTTGCATAAATTCTGATAAAGGGATCATCGCATCCCACCCAGGTGCCGGCTAATAATTCAGGAGTGTAACCGATAAACCAGCCATCAACATTATTAGAAGTTGTACCTGTTTTACCGGCTTTTTCTACCGGTATGGTAAACCTGTTTAAAGTACGGGCAGTACCAAATTTTATTACACCCTTCATCAATGTTGCCATGGTAAAAGCATCAGATTCTGATATTACCTGTTTTGATGCAGAGCTAAATTCCTGCAGCATATTGCCGCTTTTATCTTCAATCCGGCTCATGATGATTGGCTCGGTGTTTAATCCTTTATTAGGGAACATGGTATAGCCCTGCAGCATTTCCATCATAGGTATTTCGGCAGCACCAAGCCCAATGGAATAGTAGGGGGGAACCTTTGTTTTAATACCACAGCTTTGTATAAATTCAATAGTTCTTTTTACACCTATTTGACCAATTAAACGCCATGCTGCAATATTTTTAGACCAAGCCAGGCAATATGCAACAGTACCGCCTCCACTGGAAACTGTTTTACCTCCCAGCGTTAATGCCCCACCCGGTATAACCGTTTCAGGGGTATAGCCCGCCTCATCAATAGCCAATGTATATACAAAAGGTTTAAATGTAGAACCTACCTGCCTCATCTGTGTAACATGATCATATTTAAACCACTTAAAGTCTATTCCGCCAACCCAGCATTTAACTTCACCGGAATGGGGGTCCATGGCAACAAAATTGGTTTGTAAAATCTGCTTGTGATATTTGATTGAATCAAAAGGGGTCATTGTTGTATCTTTTTCCCTTTTTTTATTCCAGGCAAACACCTTCATTTTTACAGGAACATAAAATGTCTTTTTGATGTCTTCT
>JANMWP010000279.1:0-3864 GCA_031394065.1 Chitinophagaceae bacterium | reverse complement strand
GATTAAACTTCACATGCAAATCATATTTCAAAACATCCCACCAATCTCTTGTTGGTCCATAAGTACCACGCAAGGTATCGGCATGGGTAAAAGCTTTTAGTGGCTTTAATGGCTGAGAGTAACAATGGATAATTGATAAATGGATAATTGATAATGCCAAAATAGTTTTAGCAGCTTTTTGTAATTTAAACATCTTCGTTATGCTTTTGATTGTATAAATTTATGCAGAATAAACAGAATTATGAAGCTAAGGCATTATCCATTATTAATTATAACATTATCCATTATTGCCTTTGCCTGCAAAAACCACCAGCATCCCGATAAAAAGATTTTTCATTACAACGAAAGCAGCGGCCTGGCAACGCTTGATCCGGCATTTGCTAAAAGCAAACAGGTAATGTGGGTGGTACATCAACTGTACAATACCTTAATTGAAATTGACAGCAATATGCAAATGCAGCCTTCGCTGGCAACACATTGGAATATCTCTGATGATAACCTTACATTCACTTTCTTTTTACGTCATGATGTTTTTTTTACGGATGATGCCAGTTTTACCAACGGCAAGGGCCGGCAATTAACTGCCTACGATGTTGAATACAGTTTTAAAAGAATTGTTGATAAAACAACTGCCAGTCCGGGTGCATGGATATTTAATAACCGCGTTGATTCTGTAAATGGATTTAAGGCCATTGATGATACCACCTTTCAACTGAAACTGATTCGTCCCTTTCAATCTATACTCGGCATTTTAAGCATGCAGTATTGTTCCATTGTTGCCAAAGAGGCCGTTGAAAAATACAAAACTGATTTTCGCAGCCATCCTGTTGGCAGCGGCCCTTTCAGCTTTGTTGCCTGGGAAGAGGGGCAAGCCCTTATTTTAAAAAAGAATGAAACTTATTTTGAGAAAGATGTAGCAGGAAACCGGCTGCCGTATTTAGATGGTATCAAAGCTTCTTTCTTTAACAGCAAGGCTACCGAGTTTCTGGAGTTTCAGCAAAACCGGTTGGATTTTATTGATGATATTGATCCTTCTTTTAAAGATGAAGTACTTACAAAGACCGGTAATCTTAAAAAAATATGGGAAGGGAAAATTGAACTACACAAACATCCTTACCTTAACATAGAATACCTCGGCATTTTGGTTGATGGCGAAAATGAACTGGTAAAAAATTCTCCTTTGCGTTTGCAAAAAATCCGCCAGGCAATCAATTACGGCTTTAACCGTAAAAAAATGATGCTGTATTTACGCAACAGCATTGGCATTGCAGCCGAGAGTGGCTTTGTGCCAGCCGGACTTCCTTCTTTTGATTCTGTTGCGGTGCAAGGGTATCATTATGATGTAGCTAAAGCAAAGCAGTTACTTGCAGAAGCCGGTTATCCCGATGGAAATAATTTACCCGAAATAAAATTACTAACCATTCCCATTTATGGCGACCTGGGCACTTATATTGCAAACGAGCTTTTACAGGTTGGTATAAAAGTAAAGGTAGAAGTGATACAGAAAAGTTTGTTGATGGAGCAAACTTCCAAATCGCAGGCACCGTTTTTCCGCGGCAGCTGGATTGCCGATTATCCTGATGCAGAAAATTACCTGAGTGTGTTTTATGGTAAGAACCCGGCCCCGCCAAATTATACCCGCTATAAAAATGCAGCATTCGATTTGCTTTACGAAAAAGCATTAGCAGAAAAAAATGATTCATTACGCTATCAATTGTATCAGCAAATGGACAGAATTATCATCAATGATGCACCTGTTGTGCCGCTTTGGTACGACATGGCAATTCACCTTGTACACAAAAATATTTCATATTTTTATCCTAACAGTTTAAACCTGCTTGAACTGCGCAGGGTAAAGAAATTGTAGATTTTAAAACAACAGAATTATGAAATCATTTAAAAAATTAAAAGTAATGACTGTTTTATCGGCTTTCATTTTTATTGGAGTAGCCGCCGTAAAACAGCCGGTTAATGATAAATTTAAAAACCTGCAGGTTTTACCTAAAAATATAACTGCAGATTCGCTGGATAAGATAATGGATGGCTTTAATGCCAGCCTGGGAGTAGATTGCAAATCCTGTCATGTAAAGGATAAAACAGCCGATTCACTCATCTTTGATAAGGATGATAAATCTGAAAAGGAAATTGCCCGCAAAATGATACTGATGACGATGGACATCAACAAAAATTATTTTCAGTTTAATGAGCAGGTTACCGCTGCACAGGTGCAGGCAGTAACCTGTTATACCTGTCATAAGGGAACACAAATACCGGAAAAGGTAAAAAAGGTTGGCAATAATTCACCCTTTAATATCCAGCGTAATTAATGTTTTTTTAGTTTGTTCTTAAATACTTTTTCAAATTTTTCAACCTTGGGCCTAATTACAAACTGGCAATAACCCTGGCTGCCGTTACTGTTGTAATAATTTTGATGATACTCCTCGGCCGGATAAAATATGGTGAAGGGTTCCAGTGTGGTTACAATCGGGTTATCAAATGCCCCGCTTTTATCAAGCGCTGCTTTGTATTTGGCAGTTTTTGCTTTTTGCTCTTCGTTGTGATAAAAAACCACGCTGCGGTACTGGGTACCTACATCGGCACCCTGCCGGTTTAAGGTTGTAGGGTCATGTGTTTGCCAGAAAACTTCCAGCAATTCATCAAAGCTTATCTTTTTTGGATCGTACATAATATTTAAACACTCGGCATGGCCGGTGGTTTTGCTGCAAACCTGCTCGTAGCTGGGGTTGGGAACAGAACCACCACTGTAACCGCTGGTCACTTTCTCAACGCCTTCCAGTTGTTGAAAAATAGCTTCGGTACACCAAAAACAACCGGTGCCGAAAGTGGCAGTATCCATAGTGAGCGGAGTCGAACTATTAGCTGTTGATGTTGTCATAATTTTAGTTTCCTTTTTTTTCTTTGAATTGTTGTCTTTTTGTGCACAGGAGCTTAAGCCCAGAAAACTAACAACCGAAATGAATAAGATTTTTAACATGGTTTGTTTTTTTCAATTACCTACGCAAAGTTAACAGGCGCAGATTGATTAACAGTTTATCGCAACAAAAGTTTAACAAACACAATGTGATACCAGATTTTATTTCCGGTAGGGGAATTGTTTGATCACTTTTACCAGCGTTTTATCAATGTTTTCAAACAAAGGATATAGGATGTTTTCTTTTTTGCGATCCTTGGATTGGTTTGTATAATTACTGTTTTGAGTTGTGGTTTCATATTGCCATAATGTATTTTTAGATATGCTGTCATTAAGAAAAACCTCTGTTTTCATTTCCTGTGTTACCAATTGTTTTACAAACAAATTCTGGCCAGGAATTGCTTCCAGGGCTACTGCAGCAGCTTCGCTGTTGGGTTGCGCAAAAATTACGTTGGCAGTTAGTACAGCATCCACATGCAACATCTTTGCAAGCTCAGCTCTGTTCATGTTATACAAATCCATAAACCTTATTTTTCTTTCAGATAAAATACTGTCTGTAATATCAATATGCTGAATTTCAACTGTAAAAGGTTTCTTTTTACCGTAACTGATAAGCCAATGATATAAATGTTCCTGCAGACCGGTTGCCATAAAATGCCTTACTTCTGCCAGTTCTTTTTCGGTGAATTGTTTCAGGTTTTTATCTCTCAAATCAAAACGAACTTCAAAAGGTAAAATGGCAATTGTTTTGTGGTTTTGTAGTCTGGCTTTTGATTCTCCAGCGAGGTTGCTGGTTGTTGAGCATCCTCCCAAAATTAAAACAATAAGTACGCAGCTAAATAAAGTTTTCATGAAAGATTATTATTAACCGAAATTAGCAGTTTTAAAATAAAATATAGTGAAATTTTTTCCTGAATCGGCGCTGGTGCAGT
>JANMWP010000256.1:0-3153 GCA_031394065.1 Chitinophagaceae bacterium | reverse complement strand
TTGCATTTTAAAATAATTTGCCATACATTTCATAAACTATTAATCTCAACTAAATTTTTTTATGAAAATCTCAGATATTTATTATTGCCGTGAATGTCGTGTTTCTCATCACAGGGCCATCAAAGACCTTAAAAATTCTTTTTTGGAAAAGCCTTCAAACTTAAGAGGCATTTCAAAAAAGGATATGTCTATATTGGAAGATTATGCTAGGAAAAATGTGATCAAAAAACCATCACACATCAGGTCACTATCGAGGATGGCTACCGAGCGAAGCAAGGAATGGGAAAAAGGGCGGAGGATAACCGTTTCTTTTTTGGGTGGAAATAAACAAGTGAAAGACCGTGTTATCAGGCATGCAAAAACATGGATGGATTTTGCCAATATAGAATTTGATTTTACGCCACGCAAAAAACCGGGGGATGTGCGTATTGCATTTGATAAAAATGATGGTTCCTGGAGTTTGATGGGAACCGATATACTATCTGAAGATAAAACTTTGCCCACTATGAATTTGGGCTGGTTAACTCCCACAACCAACGACGATGAATACAGTCGGGTTGTGCTGCACGAATTTGGACATACACTGGGTTGCATTCATGAACATGAACGGCCTGACAATGGTATACCCTGGGACAAACCGGCAGTATATGCATATTACAAAGAAACAGATGACTGGACTAAGGAAGAAGTAGATGAGCAGGTTTTTTCGAAATACGACAGAAACCTGATACGTGCAAACAAACTGGATAAAAAATCCATCATGATGTACGCCGTGCCCGAGGAGCTTACCAAAGGAGATTTTTCAATTGAGTCGAATGATTTTTTATCGGAAGCAGATAAAAAATTTATTGCAAAGCTTTATCCGAAGAAGTAAAAAGAGACAGTTTTATTTAGAGTTGCAGTAAACCTGTTTTGTACAATGTGCTCACCGGTTTATTATCCCAAAACAATTCAAAATCTTCCAGGCCTGTATTTTCATAATCAGCTTTTACTTCCTGCCGGGTTAATGTTTTTGCGTTTGATACAGATATGATTTGTAAAATCCTGGCCAACCAATCGCCTTGCTGCTTATCAACCTTAATATTGATGGTCTCTTTTTTTGTTTCAAAGGTTAATGATAATAATTCCCACTGGTTACCTTTTTTACTTTTGATGATGGTTTCTGTTTTGGGTTGATTACCCAGGAAAACAATTTTTGTGTTGGGGTTTGACGTAACCTGCTCAACTTCTTCAATGGCTTTAATGATATAATCTGTTGCAATGGTTGTTCGGGGTACTTTCTGTTCAAACCATTTTTGTAATGGATAATCAAAGCAGGCGCCATGCATATAATTGAGTAAAGATTTTTTTAGTCCGAAACTGAAGCTTTCATGATCAGCGCCGGTAGGGTCGGTATGTTCAATATCATTATTGGCAAAGGTGCCGATGGCTTCTGAAACTTTTTTTACCAAATATTTTTCAGGCTGCAAACCAACCGGGCTATGTGCCGTCATGGTAAACAAATGCCAGAAAGCCGATTGTAAAATACCGGCTTCAAAAAGTTGCCGCACCATCTCTAATGAGTCAATAGTTTCCTGCGCCGTCTGCGTAGGAAAGCCATACATGAGATAGGCATGCACCATGATGCCTGCTTCGGTAAAATGTTTATTCACCTTTGCAACTTGCGCCACGGTGATTCCTTTTTGTATAAGTTCTAATAACCGATCCGATGCAACTTCCAGTCCGCCGGAAATGGCAATGCAACCAGATGCTTTTAATAAAATACAAAGGTCTCTTGTAAAACTTTTTTCAAAACGTACATTAGCCCACCAGCTTACCGTTAATTTTCTTTGGATGATCTCAATTGCCAAGGCACGCATTAAGGCTGGCGGTGCGGCTTCATCTACAAAGTGAAAACCATTTTGCCCGGTTTGTGCAATCATTTCTTCCATGCGGTCGCAGAGTAATGATGCGGTGATAGGCTCGTAATTTTTTATATAGTCTAAACTAATATCGCAGAAGGTACACTTGCCCCAGTAACATCCATGTGCCATGGTGAGTTTATTCCAGCGGCCATCGCTCCATAAACTATGCATGGGGTTAATTACTTCAATAGCCGAAATATATTTGTCTAAATAAAAATCGCTGTAATCTGGCGTACCCACCTGGCCTTGTTTATAATCGGTGCAGGCGGTGTTGTTGATGTAGGTAACATTGCCATCAACAAGCGTGAAAGTGCGTTTTAATTCATCAATGCTTTTTGTGCCTTCAATATGCTGCAATAAAATTTCAACCGGTGCTTCGCCATCATCAAGCGTAATAAAATCATAAAACTCAAAAACACGGGCATCAGATAAAGAGCGCAGTTCTGTATTGGCAAAACCGCCGCCCATGACTACTTTAACCGACGGGTAATTTTTCTTTATCCATTGTCCGCATCGCAATGATGTATATAAATTACCGGGGAAGGGGACAGAAATGGCAACTAATTTTGGTTGCACAGTTTCCATCTTTTGTTTTAAAATATCAATGAGTATTTTATCAAGATAAGTATAGTCCTGTTGCAGCATGCTGTACAGTTCATCAAAACTATTGGCCGATCTTCCCAGCCTTTCGGCATAGCGGCTAAAACCAAAATGTTCGTCAACGGTTTCTTTAATCAGGTCCGATAAATCCTCCAGGTACATGGTTGCAATATGCTTGGCTTTATCCTGTGTACCCATAGTACCAAAAGCCCATTTCAAATCGTCTAATTGTGCAAAGCGTTCTGCTTCTGGTAAAAAATCTCTTTTGCAAATCAGGTGTGCAAGAGTAGCACTCTTGCCCTGCAAAAACAACATCACTGCATCAATGGTATTTATATAATCATCCTGCAAAGCAATTATTCTTGCTGCATTTATAGTGTGTTCTTTTTGCAGCGCATTAATTTCTGTAAATAAATTCTGTAAACCTGTTCTTGAAAATAATGCCACGGTAACTTCAATCCCCAGATCGGCCTGGAAGGAGTTAATACCTTTTGTATTGAGGAAACCTTTCAGGTAAGCCGTTGCCGGGTATGGCGTGTTAAGCTGCGTGAATGGTGGTGTTATGAAAAAAATATCTGTACTCAAGCCTGGATGTTTGCTGCAAAAATATTCTTTTATTCCCTTCGGGAATACTTTTTGCCACAGAGGC
>JANMWP010000242.1:0-1786 GCA_031394065.1 Chitinophagaceae bacterium | reverse complement strand
AAATGGTGCAGCTTGTGTGTTGGTGAGCGTTTTATAGGTTAAGGTATTTGATTTATCCATTTTACTAAATGAATGTATCAGCCAGATATTGTCAAAACCAGTTGCAATATTGTACCTGATAAACTCGCCGGGCTCTGCATTTCCTTTTGTAACATCAAGTTTTACCGCATCATAAATTTTTTCATTGGCATTATTACCGGTTAGCTGAATATATTTTTCTGCTTTAACCAGTTCGCCATATTTATCTTTTGAAGTAGCAATAATCTTATACCAACCGACATCGAATTTTGAATTTTGAATTTTAAATTTTGAATTCTCCTCAGTACTGTCCGTAACATCAGAAACCTTTTCCCCCAATGGCCATTTGCTTTGCTGATCTTCGTCTTTATAAATATCATAAGGGAAATAGCCCTCGTATTCATTTTTGCTCATGGTAAACTGGTCGGGCATTTGCCAGTATCTGTCTCTGAATATTCTTGTGGGCGATTGTACTTTGGTTATCGTAACATTTACGATTGCTTTTTCAAAAATATCGTTCAGGTTGGTGGTAGATATTTTTAGATTCTTCAAGCTATCGGCTGGCATAGTTTCGGGCATATCAATATTCAGCTGCAGCATTTGGTAAGCTACTGCTACCGAAGTATTGCCGCTCCTGGTTTCTCCATTAATGTCGGTAATATCTGCACTTACTTCGTAATAAAAAGTTGGCTGGTCTTTTTTATCAATCGTTTCATCGGGTATGGCTTTAAATTTAATTTTGAATTCGCCTTTTGCATCGGTTGCTGTTACACCGTTGGTAATTTCCATTTCTTCATTATTGCTTGATGGAAAACCTTTGTAATAACCTCCCCAGCCCCACCAGATGGGGTAGCGTACTTTACGCACCACACGGTAACTTACTTTGGCACCATCTACATTGTTACCTGCATAAGCTTTTGCTGTACCGGTTACTTCAATGCTGTCGTTAACCCGGTAAGTTCCTTTCGGTTTTTTAATTTCGGTAAAAAATTTAGGGCGTTTGTATTCCTCAACACTAAAACTTACCGAGGATTTGGTGGCGGTATCATAGAGGCTGAAATTACCGTTCATTACACCTTCGGGTAATTTGAATGAACCTTTGTAACTACCAAATTCATTGGTTGTAACGTTTAGTTCGGCTGATTTTTGCCCGTTTGCATCTTTAAGCTGAATAGTGGTTTTATAATTTGGAACTACGCCACTTTTGTTCACATCTTTTTCTTTTGAAGTTACAATGCCTTTGAAGAATAGTGTTTGCCCCGGGCGGTAAATGGATCGATCTGTAAATAAGAAAGTATGCTTTTCAATTTCAGGTGTGTAGCTGTTGTAATTGTAACTTGAATTATTATCATCCATAAATAATTCATCAGTTCCGTGCGTAACCTGCATAAAAAAATTACGGTACTCCTTGCTTTCTTTCAGTTTAAAAAAACCATTCTTATCTGTTGTGTATTTTTCTAATTTTACATCCTCATAAATGGTTTTGGTATAATTGTATTTCGATTCCCAAAGCTGTACCTGTGCATTGGCAAGCGGCTGGCCATTATCACGGTCAAGCACATAATAATCATTGTTGTTGGTATGTATGTAGCTGATATTACTTACATAAGTTTGCTGCTTTGCAATGATGTTTTTTGTAAGTGAAAAAGTGGGTTCAATGCTTGCAAGAATAAAATAAGTGCCATTTGCCAGTCCATCAACTTTTATTTCGGCAGCATGTTCCTGGTAATCCTGTAAGTCGGGTAAATTAACACTCCAGCTTTTAACC
>JANMWP010000182.1:0-8064 GCA_031394065.1 Chitinophagaceae bacterium | reverse complement strand
ATTCTGTATGGCTTTTTCCCGGTCGGGAGCCGATGTGCTGCCATCAAAATATTCAAACGGAATACCGTCTTCAATCAGTTTCTTTTTTATCAATGCAAGCATGCCCAAAAACTGGGAGAATATAAGTGCTTTGTGATTGCCAATATTTTCTTCTATCTCCCGTGCCAGCTCATCTAACTTAATGGAATGGTTTGGATATTTTTCATCTTCATTCAATATAGCCGGGCTGTCGCATATCTGGCGCAGCTTCATCAGGCCCTGCAAAATGGTTAATTGCGATTTACCGATTCCCTGCTGATCGATGGTGCCCAATATTTTCTCCCGGTAACTGTTTCGGTAAGCCTCATAAACCTTGCGCTGTTCTTTTTCCATTTCGCAAAACAAAATGGTTTCTGTTTTATCGGGCAGGTCTTTTGCAACCTGCTCTTTGGTGCGGCGTAAAATAAACGGAAATAATAATTTACGTAAATGATCTTTTTGTTCCTGCTCTCCAAACTTATCAATGGGTGTTGCAAATTCATTTCTAAAAAATTCCATATTACCCAGCAGTCCCGGGTTTAAAAAATTCATTTGTGCAAAAATATCAAAAGTGTTATTCTGTAAAGGTGTTCCACTCATACACAGCCTGTTTTTTGCATTCAGCAAACCGGCTGCTTTTGTAACTTTTGATGCAGGATTTTTTATTGCCTGGCTTTCATCCAGTATTACATAATCAAAATTTATTTTCAGCAACAACTGTATATCACTGCGCAGGGTGCCGTAAGTAGTTATGATGATATTGTGCTTCTGTAATTCCGCTGCGTCACGGCTTCTTATACTTCCGTGATGAATATGAAAAGATAGAGAGGGCGAAAATTTCTGAACCTCGTTTCTCCAGTTATAAATTAATGTGGTAGGGCAAACCACCAATGCTTTTAAACCTCCGGTAATTTCTTTATAATGATGCAGCATACTTAATGCCTGTACGGTTTTACCCAAACCCATATCATCAGCCAATATGCCGCCCCAGCCTACATCGTTTAAATAATTAAGCCATTGAAATCCCGAAGTTTGATAAGGACGCAATATGGCCTGAAGATGTTCGGGTGCTGCGATTTCGGGAATATTTTTAAACTCTTTCAGCCGCTCATATTTTTCATCTAACTCAAAACTTAATTCTTTTTCATCCCTGTTTTCATACAGCTCATCAATAACACTCATGTGGTATTTTGACAGGCGTAACTGATTGCTTCTGCCATCACCAACTTTAAAAAGCAACGAATATCTTTTCAACCATTCATCGGGCAATATGCCCAGTGTGCCATCGTTTAACTGTACAAACGACTGTTTATTGATCAGTGCATTTTTTATTTCATCAATACCAACCCGCTGTTCGCCAAATTCAATTTCCACTTTGGCATCAAACCAATCAAGCCCGCTGCTTACATGTATATGTGTGTTGGGTCTTGCCGTGTTAAACCGGAAATTATGCAACGCTTCAAACCCAAATACCGGCACTTTCATTTCATTCATGGCATCAACAAACAAAAAGAACCAGTTATTACGCAACACATCGGCGCCCCTTAATACCAGGTTATTTTTATTATCATCGGGCCTTACAAACATGGAGTGCAGGCTCTCCAGTTTTTTAAGAAACGCCTCTTCTGCTTCCAGGTTACGCTCAATAATCAGTATCTTATCTCCATCCGGAATAATAATATTTTCTTTATCAACAGGCTTGGTTTCAAAACCCTTATAGGTAAACACGGGCTGAAACACAAGGTAGTCGCCCTTTTCCTGTAACTGCAGTTTTACTTCGGGCTCACCGCTTTTAATTTCCCGTACCAGGGTTTTATCAAACTCCACTTTGTATTCTTTGGTAAGCGGCAGAATTACCTTCTTCATTTTATCGGCCCAGTTGTCTTTACTAAGCTGAATATTTCCTTCTTTCAGAAATTTTTCGGCCTGCAATACATCTTCGGTTTTTTGCCACAGATACAAAACATGATCATTTAAATACACCAGGCTGCTGTTGCATTCATTATCAGTAAAAGGAATTGTTTCGCCCATTAATTTTACGGTACAGGCAATTTCAAAATGATCGGCACTGGCCTGCACTTTAAAAATGGGTGCAATAAAATGATTGCTCAATTCAATGTCAACCAGGTTGGCCGTAGTAAATTGTTTAGCCAGCGGCAGATAAAAAATAAAATTATTGCCCGACTGTTCTTCAAATATTTTTTTAAGCTTGGGTTGCAGGTATTCTGCAATCAGCGATTTTGTTTCTTCGGGTAAGTCATCACCATCGGTATGAATAATATTTTCCCAAATGCCGCTGAAGGGTGAGTTACGGTCGAGGTATTTATTTATTTCGCTGTTTTGCAGTTTGCGAACCTGCTGCACCAGTTGTTTATCATCTTCACTAAACAATTCTGTATTTACAAATTTAGTAAGATCCAGTTTTTCAACTTTGCCCAGGTATTTATTCTGTTCCTCATTGGTATCTCCCTGTATGGCATCTACATCAAAATAAGGATACATTTTTGCATTAAAATTAAAAACAACACCCAGTTTTTTAGCGGGTTGTTCTTCAACAGCAACTTCCTGCTCAGGAATATCGGGAACAATAAAAACCTCGGAAGGCCTTGCATTTACTGTGCCTGGCGCCACTCTCTTAATGGAATTATCCAGTACTTTTAAAAAAGGTTTTCCATCTTTATAGGTAAATTCAAATTTACCTGCCAGATCGTCTTCTAAACTGTAACCATAAATCTGAAGCAGTTTGTTTTTTTCTTTATCCCAGTTGCGGATACTGTCGAAATAATTGGCCCCGTAAGCATCCAGCAATTGCAGAAACAACAATGTTTTATGTTCACAAAGCGGATGTTCGGTTTCGCCACATTTGCAGGAAGTATCAAAATTCCGCTCATCGTTTTTTTGAATAACCAATGGAAACGATTCACCTTCAATTACCAGTTCTGCCTCCACACGTTCGTCTGCTGCTTTCGTTATATTTGCTTTGGTGCTGCGTAAAATATTTTCTGCTTCGGCATAAATACCCGGCGATGAAAGCAGTTTGATCATCTTCAGTTCAATATGCTTCATCTTGGCAACCGTATGCCGCTGGTTGTATTGAATATTGGTATTGCCCAGCATATTTTTATCAACCATATCCTGCAGGCGAATTAATGCTGCGCCTTCATGGCGGCAAATATCGCCCAGGTTATAGGGGCATGAGCATCGGACCGTCATTGATTTGGTATCGGTGTATTTTTGGATATACACTTTGTAAAAAGTGGCGTAACTGTCGTCCTTTACCCTGAACACAACGCCACCCATCAACTGGTCATGTTCAACCAGCTCAACAAAACCCATGGCATGGATTTTTTTGCTGCGCCGGATTACCTCATCGGAGCCGTTGTTATACACATATTTGATAAGGTGCGGTAAAGCCATTATGGATTTAAGGTTGCCGATTTAGGATTTCAGATTTCTGAAAAAGGCAATTTGCAAAAGTAACGAAAAAAAGCTGAGCTCTGAAGTGTTATCCGCAGATAAAAATAAATTTGTGTTAATTGATATTATTGAAAGCGGACTGGTATGTTTTATTTTGCAAGCAGTTTGCCCTCTTCATAAACAACTGTAATATTCGCTACATCTTCAGTTAAACAGTAGCGGATATCTTTCTCCAAACCAAAACCGGAAAGGCGGCTATAATGCGATGCATTTTTTGATTTCATAAATTCAAACAGATCAGGCATTGCGTCATTATACATTGTTGCAGCCATTTGGGAGGAGTCGCAGTTGATGGAGAAATGTTTTCCTATTCTGTTAATGACAGCGCCGGCAAATAATGTATCTTCTATATTAACCCTGTTTTTCCAGGCGGCACAGCCCAGTATTACATGTTGCTTTTGTGCCAACAGAAAATCACAAACTGCTGAAAGATTTGGAAAAGAACCGGTGATGATGGCTTTGGCATTTTTATCCAGCGCCATTTGCAATAACCTGGTTCCGTTGGTGGTGGTAAGTACCAGGGTTTTCCCTTCAATAAATTTTCTCGGATATTCAAAAGGTGAATTTCCATATGCCAGTCCTTCGGCAATCTGCCCGTCTCTTTCTCCTGCGGTAATGCTGTCAATCTGTTTACCAATGCGGATGCATTCTGCAACACTATCAACCGGAATAATTGCTTTGGCACCATTGTATAATACAGTAGCAATGGTTGAAGTTGCCCTTAAAACATCTATGATTACAACAATGCTTTTATCAACATCGTACAAATTTAAAAGTGCAGGTGATAAGCAGGTATATAATTCGGGTTTTGTTATTTGCATGATTTTCAAAATTAACTCAAAATGGCTTTCCACTTTTGTGTTTCGGCATATTCTTTAATTACTTTGTTTCTTTTTTTTAAAAAATTTTCAAGATACGCTGTAAGAAAAAGGGTATTTACAATTTTACCAATAATACCATATGGTGTTTCAAAATTTAAGAGATCAATCATGATGGTACCATTTTCGGCTGTTTTAAAATGATGCTCGTGGTGAAAGGTTTTAAAATCACCTTTTATCATTTTATCTGTAAAAGAAAACGGGCTTTGCATTTCTGTAATTTCAGAAGTAAACTGCCTTGTTTTAAAAAGATGCTTAGCCTGCCAGGTTACGGTTTCATTTTTATTTATTAACCCGTTCATTATACCGTCAATAGCTTTTTCATTGGTATCAATTGTTGAAATTTTGTGCAGGTTTATGCTGCGGCTTAAGTCGAAAACACGTTCAATTGGTGCTGTTATAAAGGATGTAAGATGAATTTGAGGCATGGTTAAGTTAATGGATAATGTGTTAATGGATAATTGATAATGTGTTAAACCTAAATGTTTTTGCCTGAATAGCAAACTGCGTGATTCGAAAAAAATTATCAATTAACTAATTATCAATTAAACAAAAGGCATTTTAACCACTTTGGCTTTAAGCAATGTGTTGCGGATGCTGATAAAAATTTCGCTGTCAATAGCCGAAAAATTTAAGTCAACATAACCCATTCCCACTGCCTTGCCCAATGTGGGCGATTGTGTTCCAGATGTTACCCGGCCAATAATATTTCCTTCAAAATCTTTTATTTCATGATCATGCCGGGCAATTCCTTTTTCCAGCATTTCAAATCCTATTAATTTTTTTGTAAGTCCATCAGCTTTTTGTTTTTCAAAATAAGCACTGTTTGTAAATGGTTTGCTGAACTTGGTTATCCAGCCCAGGCCGGCTTCCAGTGGCGATGTGGTATCGTTAATATCGTTACCATATAAACAGTAACCCATCTCCAAACGCAAGGTATCTCTTGCGCCCAGACCAATAGGTTTTATGCCACCTTTTTGGCCTGCCTCAAAAATGGTTTCCCATATTTTTGAAGCGTCATCTCCTTTATCCTCAAAATAAATTTCAACACCGCCGGCACCTGTGTAACCGGTTGCGCTTATCAATACATTTTCAACACCGGCAAATATTCCTTTGGTGAAAGTGTAATACTTCAAATTCATAATATCCATTTCTGCCAATGGCTGTAATATTTTTGTTGCATTAGGACCCTGTATGGCCAGTAAGCAGGTTTTATCAGAAATGTTATGCATTTCTACATTCTTATCATTAAACTGCTGAATCCAGTTCCAGTCTTTTTCAATATTACTGGCATTTACTACCAGCATATAGGCATTATTTTCTTCCAGACAATACACAATAAGGTCATCAACAATACCGCCAGCTGTATTGGGCAAACAACTGTATTGGGCTTTACCGGCTGTTAATTTTGATGCATCATTACTGGTGGTTCGCTGTATAAGATCCAGTGCATTTTCTCCTTTCAAAATAAATTCACCCATGTGGCTTACATCAAACACACCGGCCGAATTACGCACCGCTGCATGTTCATCATTAATGCCCGAATAACTGATTGGCATATTGTATCCGGCAAATTCAGCCATTTTAGCGCCCAGTTCAATATGCTTTTGTGTGAATGGTGTATTTTTCATTAATAGAATTTTTTATAATTGATTAACCCGTGCAAATGTAAAAAAAAAAGCTGATGGTGATGGCAATAAAAAGTCCCCCGAATAATCGGGGGACGTGTTGGTTTCAACTTCAACTCAACTATTGAAACGATTTTAATTATCTGCTAAAATTTGCTTCAGTTCTTCGCAAATCTGTTTTACTCTTTCGCAGGATTCTTCTGAATTTTCATTTTTATTAATTCTTATGCTCAGTTCGCCCGGGTTGGTATTGATATAAAAAGTAGTTTTATCATCCAGGGTTATCTCATCATCTACAAAACCATTATGAATTGATACGCCGCTGTTGTTAAGCAGATGATTATTTAAATAAACCTGCACGGCATGTGATTGGTTTTTTCTGTAATCTGCTTCCATTTCATATTCATCTTCATCATCCGAAACGGAAATTGAAATATCGTGATGAAGATGAAAACAGGACGACATCATGGAGAGTATCACCAGACCCAGAACAATTGAAACAGTGTTTTTTTTCATTTTAGTTTATTTTAAAATGATAAACTGATTATTAATTGATATCGATCATCGGGTTATAAACAGGTAATTGAGAGCTTAGAGGCGTTGGCTCATTATTGTCGCCGATTTTCTCCAGCTGCTGTTCAATTTTTTGTTTTACTTTTTCCAGCGAGTCTTTTATTTTTTGCTTTTCCTTTTCCAGTTTCACTTTCATGGAATCAATCTTGTTCATTGGCTCTCCGCTGTTGTAGCGATAATTATCATCCCCATTACCGTTGTTGTTGTCTGTTGTTACTTCTATTCCGTTACTGTTTATAGTTACTTTGGTACGGCCTTCTTTGCCTGCAGGCAATCCTTTTAAAGTATAAAGTTGTCCATCAGCTCCCATCTTATATTCAATACCTGTCTTCCAGTCCTGTGCATCGCTGTCTGACTCATAATACCAGTCGCTATTGTCCCAATTATTGCCAAAGTGTACATCGTTAAACCAGCTTATGCTTTTATCAATTTTAATTCTTTTACCAACCGGTACATAAATGGTAAGCACTACTCTTTGGTTGCGGAACTTATCGGTTTTATTAATACCAATCCCTTTATCCATCAACAGAACACTGTCTTTTTGTACGCCGGTGTATTGAATTTTTGCTGCGTTCTCTTCAGCAATATTTTTGAATCTGCCTGTTGCTGTTTTAATAACAGTAACTCTAAAACTATCGTTGGTTGATTTAACGATGCGTACATCTATATTATTTACAAAGGCTGTATCTTCCTGAATGCTCCCCTGAAAAGGCTCAAACCTTAAAAACCTGCTGCGGCTATATTTATATAGTGGCGATTTTGAAGTGATCTCCAGTTTATCAACTGTTGGATTGGTTAAAGCAATATCCTGCTCTGCAAGGTTTTTGCTGTTGTAATTAAAATCGCGGCTGATTGAGGCTCCTAATAATACAATGCATATCCAGCCAATTATCCACATTGCCCCAAATGAAAAACCGAGCATTTTACCGTTGCTTTTTGAATTTGCAATTTTACGGATGATCCATGTTATGATACCAATAATGGGCACTGCTATAAAAAACAACAAGGTGCCCCATGCTAACCAGTTTTGATAATCACCTCCTATTAAAAAGTCTTTTAAAGGAAACACACTGATTGATGCAATAGCAAAAAGAAACAGCGCAACAACCAACACAATACCTACTGTACCAATTATAAGGTATGCAAATATTTTAGCTATCATGGCAATAACATTGCCCAGTCCGCCACGGTTACGTCTTGAAAAATTTTTAACATCCCCGGCAACCACATTTGCTTTTTCTGATACAACAGAAGAAGCCTCTTTACCAAATTTTTCTGCTTTTTTTCCAAAGCCTTTCATCTCTTCCATTACAGAGGCTTTAATAGAATTCATATCTACTTTTTCGCCTTTCATTTCCAGTTTTTCAGATGTGGTTGATGCTTCGGGTATTACTATCCATAATATAATATACACGATCAATGATGTTGGGCTGAAGGTAAAACGTAACACATCTCCAAAATCCCACAGGCCGCCCCAGTGGCCCCAGCGT
>JANMWP010000178.1:0-3998 GCA_031394065.1 Chitinophagaceae bacterium | reverse complement strand
CCTGATGAATTATGCTGATATAAAACTGGGTACCTGGTATCCGCAGGAAGGCATGTATAAAATTGTGGAAGGCATGTGCAGTGTAGCCGAACAACTTGGCGTAAAATTTATTTTCAACAGCGATGTGCAGGAAATTAAAGTAGTGCATGGCAAAGCAAAACAGGTTATTGCCAATAAGGTTATTGCCTACGATGCTGATGTAGTGATAGGTGCAGCTGATTATCATTTTATAGAAACAAAGCTGTTGCCCGAAAAATACAGAAGCTACAGTGATCAATACTGGGATAAAAGAGTAATGGCGCCGAGTTGCTTATTATATTACATAGGCTTAAACAAAAAATTGGAAGGGCTTTTACACCATTCCTTGTTTTTCGATAGTGACTTTGAAATTCATGGCAAAGAGATATATACAACAAAGCAATGGCCAACCGATCCCTTGTTTTATGTTTGTACTCCATCCGTTACCGATGAAACAGTAGCACCTGCGGGGCATGAAAATATGTTTTTTTTAATTCCGGTTGCAACAGGGTTACAGGGCGATACCGAAGCATTGAGAGAAGCTTATTTTGAAAAAATACTTGAAAGGTTTGAAAAATATACTGGACAAAATGTAAAAGAATTCATTATATATAAGAAAACCTACTCGGTTAATAATTTCGTAAATGATTACAACTCTTTTAAGGGCAATGCTTATGGATTGGCAAATACTCTAATGCAAACAGCAAATTTGAAGCCTGCCTGCAGAAGTATTAAAATAAAAAACTTATTTTACACCGGTCAACTAACTGTTCCGGGTCCGGGGGTGCCACCCAGTTTAATAAGCGGAGAGGTTGTTGCAAAGGAAGCAGTTAAACATTTTGGGTGATTACAGTGTTTACAAAATGTATAATCTGTAGACGACAAAGAATACCGGTATAATTAAAATCTGTATTTTAGTATAAGTATCCTGTTTAAAAACCAATTTTTAAATTGAAAACAAAATTTGTAAAAGGAAATGATTAAGCTTTTCCATGATGTTAGCCAACAATGCAGCAAGGCTGTAACTGAGAAGTACAGCACTTCTTTCAGCAGCGCCATTAAATTACTGCACCCCGACCTGCGTACGCCTATCTATAATATTTATGGATTTGTTCGCTTTGCGGATGAGATTGTAGATACTTTTCATCAATACAAAAAAGAAGAACTGCTGATTGAGTTTAAAAAAGATACTTATGCAGCTATTGAAAGAGGCATTAGCTTAAATCCGATTTTGCATAGCTTTCAAATTACTGTAAGGGATTATAATATTGCTCATGACTTGATTGAAGCTTTCTTCAGCAGCATGGAAATGGACCTGAGCAAAACAGAATACAACAGCAATGGGTATAAAGATTATATATATGGCAGTGCCGAAGTTGTAGGTTTGATGTGCCTGTATGTTTTTTGTGAAGGCGATAAAAACATATACAATGATTTAAAGCCATCTGCCCAGGCATTGGGCGCCGCTTTTCAGAAAGTTAATTTTTTGCGTGATGTAAAAGCCGATTATGAGCAGTTGAACAGATCGTATTTTCCTGAGGTTGATTTTACAAATTTTACACCCTGCATGAAAAAGCAGATAGAGGATGATATCGCACTGGATTTTGAAAATGCTTATGAAGGTATTTTAAATTTACCCGGCAAAGCAAGGTTTGGGGTGTATGTAGCTTATAAATATTATTTATCGCTTTTCAAAAAAATAAAACGTACCGCACCCGCCAATATTATGGACCAGCGAATCCGTATTCCCAATTATGGCAAAGCCTATATTGTTGCAAAAGCAGGATTAAGAAGTCAATTCAATTTATATTAACCCACCTAACTCATGGATGTTATTTTGGTAGATGAGCATGATGTGCAAACCGGCACCATGGAGAAAATGGAAGTTCATCAAAAAGCCCTGCTGCACAGGGCTTTCAGCATTTTTATATTTAATGAGAAGGGAGAAATGCTGTTACATAAAAGAGCTGAAAAAAAATACCACAGCGGTGGTTTATGGACCAATGCCTGCTGCAGTCATCCCCAACCCGGCGAAGAAACTTTAGCAGCGGCACAAATGCGCCTGCAGGAAGAAATGGGGTTTAATACCGAACTTAAAAAAGCATTCGATTTTATTTACAAAGCACCTTTTGATAACGGATTAACTGAACATGAGTTTGATCATGTTTTTATAGGTACATACGATGGTGATATTGTGCCAAACGCAGCGGAAGTAAGTGATTACTGTTTTAAACGGGTAGCAGAAATTAAAAATTTAATACAATCTCAGCCACAGAAATATACCGAGTGGTTTAAAATTGCTTTTCCAAAAATGGAGGCGTATCTTGAAACCTTGCCCAATTGAATTGTTCAGCAGAAAAAAATGAATCGTGTTAAACAGGTTTACAAAATTTGATATTGCCACAGCCATTGCTGTATTGTTTCATACCATCGGGTTGGTTGGATTATTATTTTTTGATAAAAACTTTTTTCTTGCTGCAACACCCGTTAATTTATTACTGTCATTTGCATTGTTAATCTGGACACAAGCAGATAAGAATACATATTTCTTTCTTTTTTTAGTGATTTGTTTTGCTGTTGGTATAATTGTTGAGATTATCGGTATTAATACCGGAATACTTTTTGGAGATTATACTTATGGAAATGTGCTCGGTCTTAAAGTGCAACAGGTGCCTGTATTAATCGGGATAAACTGGTTTATAATAATTTACTGCAGCGGTATAAGCATAAATACTTTATTGATGAAAGCCATTAACCGCATTGCAGCCGATACGGGCAAAAATCCAATGGCACTAAAAGCCCTGTCTGTAATTATTGACGGCGCAACGTTAGCTGTTTTTTTCGACTGGCTGATGGAGCCCGTAGCCGTTAAACTGGGTTACTGGGTTTGGAATGGCGATGGATTGATACCCATGTTTAACTATATATGCTGGTTTGTAATAAGTTTAATGCTTTTAACTGTATTTCATTTTGCAAAATTCAATAAACAAAACAAATTCGCTGTAAATTTGTTACTTATTCAACTGATGTTTTTTTTATTGTTAAGAACTTTTTTGAAATAAATATTTTAATGACCTGGATTTTTTACATAGCAATTACTTTAACAACTTTCATTTTAATGGAAGGTTTTACCTGGTGCCTGCACCGTTTTGTAATGCATGGTTTTTTATGGAGTTTGCACAAAGATCATCATCAAAAAGGAACAGGCGTTTTCGAAAAAAATGATGCATTCTTTCTCATTTTTGCAATACCAAGCTGGTTGTTCATCATGCTGGGTGTTATCTATCAGGCTTATTGGTCAATTGCAATTGGTTCGGGCCTTACATTATACGGAATAGCTTATTTTATAGTTCATGATGTTATTATTCACCAGCGGCTTAAATGGTTTACAAGAAGTAATAACAGTTATGTACGCACCATCCGCTGGGCTCACAAAATGCATCATAAGCATCTTGATAAAGATAAAGGTGAAAGTTTTGGCTTCCTTTGGGTGGCAAAAAGATATTGGGATAAGGTAAAAGCCGATAAAAAAAGAAATGCACAACCCGTTGAAATGACTGAAGGAGTTTCGGCTTAATTATAATATCAGCCTGAGTCTGTCGAAGGCGGGTTGTATTAAAATAAGGTTACTCTTTATTAAACTGCCTTCGACAAGCTCAGGCTGACAATTTTTTTATCAAGACGAAAATTTGAATCCTCATTACACATATTTCCTCATTCTTGCTGCTTCTCTGGCCGGCCCGCTGGCATTGAGCTTTGATAAAAAAGTTGCCTTTTATAAAAACTGGAAATCTCTTTTTCCGGCGATGATCATTCCGGCATTGCTGTATATTGTTTGGGATATTTATTTTACAACAAAAGGGGTGTGGAGTTTTAATGAAGCATATATCACCGGAATTAAATTGTATAACCTGCCCCTGGAAGAAGTGCTTTTCTTTTTTATTGTACCTTATTGCTGTGTTTTTATTTATGCCTGTATC